>JBEEHO010000188.1:0-3330 GCA_041167425.1 Verrucomicrobiota bacterium
GTCTGCTTACTTTTTTCTGGCGAACGAACAGCGAAAGCAAAAGAAATACGCTGAGGCGAACGCGACTCTTCAGTCCTTCATCTCCAAAAACCCGAAGCATGAACTGATCGGCACCGCACGAATGGCGATGGCGGCAAACCTCGAAGCGCTCGGGAAACGTGATGAAGCTTTGATGACGTATCAGCGGATCGCGGCGGACAGCCCGCAGGCCTATACCGCGCCGATGGCGTTGATGTCAACCGTGCCGCTGCTCAAGGAAAAAAATCAAATCGAGGAAGCGCGCCGCGTTTGCGAGACAATCATAACTCAGTATCGCGAGAGCGCGGTTTCGATGGAGGCAACCCAACAACTTCGATTGCTCAAGGGCGGCAATGAACCGGTCAAAACCGCGCCACCGCCGCCCGTAGCCACGACTCTAACGCCGGTTATCAACGCCACAGCGCCTGCTTCGAGTCCGAATCCCAATGCAGTGAAGGCGACTGTGCCCCCGGCCGCCGCGCCTCCCGCACCGGGCAGCTCGGCAGCAGCAGCGTCGGTAACGCCGAAAAAGCCGTAGAGTATTGAGGCTCGGTCAGCAGCGCGCCGACCCTGCCGCGAAAGAGACGGCTTCAGCCGTTTGCCGTTAATGACAATCGCGGGATCCCTGATCGCCGAAAGCGATTAACGCTTGGAGAATTGGAAGCGTTTCCGCGCACCGGGCTGGCCGGATTTCTTCCGCTCTTTCATCCTCGGATCGCGCCGAAGCAATCCTTCGGCTTTGAGCGTTCCGCGCAGATTCGCATCCACTTGCAAGAGCGCCCGCGAGATCGCGAGCCGGGCCGCGCCCGCCTGGCCGGTGGCGCCGCCACCAGTGGTGTTGATGGAGAGGTCGTAAGAATTCGTCAGCTTCACCACCTGGAGCGGTTGCAGGACGGTGTTCTGGAGTGGGACGGTTGGAAAATAATCCTCGAAGCTTTTCCCGTTGATATCGATCTTGCCGCTGCCGGCCGTCATCCGAATGCGCGCCACGGAAGTTTTGCGGCGGCCAGTGGCGATGAATTCCTGAGTTTGTGCCATACGAAAATTTCTAGGACGAGAGGGTCACAGCCGCGGGCTGCTGCGCCGCGTGAGGATGCAGATCGCCGCGATAGACCTTGAGCTTTCGGTAAACGGCGCGACCGAGTTTGTTGTGCGGAATCATTCCGCGGATGGCGCGCTCGACGATCAATTCCGGGTGCCGCTGGCGCCGCGCGCGCGCGTTCTCGGTCTTATGTCCGCCGACGAAACCAGAAAAGCTCATGTAACTTTTCTGCTCTTCTTTTTTGCCGCTCAGGCGAACTTTTTCAGCGTTGATCACGACCACGAAGTCGCCGGTGTCAACGTGCGTGGTGTAGATCGCTTTTTCTTTTCCCCGGAGGAGGTTGGCCGCCTTCACCGCGACCTGACCCAGAATCTGGTTATTGGCGTCAATGATCCACCACTTGCGTGGCACTTCGCTGGCTTTTGCGGAAAACGTCTTCATCAGAGCGGAAAGGGCCCGGAAATTACGAGCGGGCCGGGAAGGTGTCAACTCCTTGTTCGCCCTCCTTGCCAAGGGATAACCCGAGCGTTCGAGCGCTCCTCGCTGGCACCGCAGTTGCTTATAATTACTATAATGCGCGCCTCTCCTCTTCCGTTCCTGTTCCTCTTTGCCTTCGCTGCTCAAACTGCTTTTTCCGCCGAAGAAAAATCCGCCGATACGGGCGCTTCTTCATCGCGGGCGGTGATCCGTGAAATGAATTTGGCCCGACAAAACCCGGCGCTTTACGCGACTTACATCGAAGAGTTGCGCGGACGCATGAGCGGGAATTTGCTGGTTCTGCCGGGTCAGACCAAAATCCGGACAAAGGAAGGGATGGCCGCACTCGATGAGGCCATCCGCTTCTTGCGCAATGCGCAGCCGCAGTCGCCTCTCACCCTTTCGCCGGGTATGTCTCGCGCGGCCGCCGATCATTGCGCCGATCAAGCCTCGGGTGGATTCGGTCATGCGGGCCGGGATTCCATGCACGCGGATGGACGCATTGCGCGCTACGGAACATTCGGCGGATGCTGGGGTGAAAATATTTCCTACGGAAAATCAACCGCACGCGACGTGGTACTCGCGCTCATCATCGACGACGGTTTGCCCGCTCGAAAGCACCGCAAAAATATCTTCAACCCGGCCTTCAATTTTGCCGGCGCCGCTTTCGGTCGCCATGCGCGATTCGGGACCGTTTGCAGCATGGATTTCGCCGGCAGTTATGCCGAACGAGGGCAGTCGCCTGCCGAAACACTCGTAGCGCGGAATTTTTGACCACGGGAGCAGTCTTCGCAGCGACCGCTCCCGGGCAAAAAACTTCTTCTTAGTCACGGCCGGGACGGTCCGCGCGAATTTTATCCAGGATCGGCTGGATGGACGGGTCTGCTTTTAGCATCGCCGGGCGCATGACGTCACGAAAGTCGCGCCGCGCCTGTTTCAGCCGGTCGCGCGCGGCCTGCACCGCGGGATCCTGCATGGCTTTTTGATGGGCCGCTTTCAGCTTCGATCGCTCTTCTTCATTCAGATTCGCCCAGCGCGCGCGCCTTTCTTGAAATTGCTTGAATGGTTTATCCGCCGGCGGTTGTGCCAGCGCGGTCGGAGCGAATTGCAGCGCGGCAGCCAAAGTCGGAACGAGGAGAAAGGTTAATTTTGCTTTCATATTTTGAGGATATAACCCGGCACGGCGAAAAAGTTGCGGTGGTGAATGAAGAAATGGCCGCTGGTCATTTCATTTCGCCAGGCGTAATTTTCCCGCTTTCTCGCATGGCCAATCAAACACCCGCAGTCAAGACTGCCATCACGCCGCGGAGGGATGAGGATTTTCCCGAGTGGTACCAGCAGGTCATTCGCGGGGCCCAAATGGCGGAGGCGGCGGACGTCCGCGGCTGCATGGTCATCCGTCCGTGGGGCTACGGCATTTGGGAAAACATGCAGCGCCAGCTCGATGCGATGTTCAAGGCGACCGGGCACCGGAACGCCTATTTTCCGCTATTTATTCCGCTAAGCTATTTCGAGCGCGAAGCCGCGCACGTGGAAGGTTTCGCCAAGGAATGCGCGGTCGTGACCCACAGCCGGCTGGAAATAAACGCCGAGGGCAAAATGGTGCCGTCCAGTCCGCTGACTGAGCCACTGGTCGTTAGGCCGACCTCCGAAACCATTATCGGCGCGAGCTACGCGAAATGGGTGCAGAGCTACCGCGACCTTCCCATTCTCATCAACCAATGGGCGAACGTGGTGCGCTGGGAAATGCGCCCGCGTATTTTTTTGCGCACCACCGAGTTTCTCTGGCAGGA
>JBEEHO010000189.1:0-3329 GCA_041167425.1 Verrucomicrobiota bacterium
TTTCCGTAAACTACTGACTTCTCGCTCCAGCTCGGTGTTGCGCTGCTGCAGGAGTTCGACCGCCTTCTCGAGCTTCTCGAGACGTTCGGATTCGGATTGAGCGGCCGACGTCCCGGCTGCGAAAGGAGTGAGTGTTGAGGCCGCGAAAGCCAGAGCGCAAAAGGCCAGCCGGGCTCTGCGCGAGCGCGTGGTGAGCTTAAGAAAAAGTGAGTGGTTAAACATGTGATTTTGATATGTAGGTTGCGACGAGTCTCGAAAGCGAGATCAGGTCAGGGAACGTGCGGCGAAGCGAACCGCAGGGCTCGCGAAAGTGGCCGAACTTAAATCGCAAAGGCCGGCGGCGGCATTTGCTGTCGGACGCGCGCTCGCTGCCATGCGAGAGCGACGAAGTGAGTGATGGTCGCGTGCGATCCGCAAAACACGCGGACGAGAAAAAAGGCGAAACGCGCGAGTGGATCGCCGCCGCGAGCAAAAAGGCGGACGTCGGCCCAGGAATCCAGGTCATGCTTGATGGAAAGCAGGAAAACGTCGGAAGGCAGACAGCGGCTGCGAAGTTCCGCGCAATCGGTGTGGCGTTTCCATCGGACGCCGCGGAGCAGCGCGCGGTCGCACAAACGGAACGCGATCAGATAGCAGCCGCCACGGTGATCGGGCCCGAGAACCAGCTTGCTCGATTCTAACTTTGCGAAGGCATGTTCTATGTCGCGCGGGGAGAGACTGGGACAATCGCGGCCGATGGCGACGATTTCATCGTACCCAAGCTGATGCATTTTCTCGACGGCGTTTTCCAAACGCGACGCGAAATCGTGGCCGGCCTGCCGGTGAACTCCAAGGCCGGACCGGATGGAACTGTGGCTGGAGGTAAAGAGATGGACATCCATTCCAGGCGAAAGTTCCAGGCCGAAAGCGGGCAGATTCAGGAGTGGACGGGCCGCGGGCGGCAAGCCGCGTCGCGCGAGATCAACATGCGCCTCATCGGCAAAAACGAGAACGGCTTGGCGGGCCACGCCTTTGGATACGAAACGGTGAGGGCGACCGACAAGCATATTCACGGAAAATTCATCAGACGGCGCGAGCCAAAATGGCGAGGCGCTTGTTTCTGGCTTGCTCCGCGGAAACCTCTGCTTCCTATTGCATGCGGTGAAGGATCTACGGCTTGGGGTAAACATCGATCATGTCGCGACGGTGCGGCAGGCGCGCTACGCAACGATGCCGGATTCAAAAAATGCCGAGCCCGATCCGATCGCCATAGCGGGAATCTGCGAGCGGGCGGGCGCGCATGGGATCACCGCGCATTTGCGCGCGGATCGCCGCCACATTCAGGACCGCGATCTCGAGCGTCTCCGCGAAAGCCTTGTCACGAAGTTGAATCTCGAGATGGGAAACACCCCGGAGATCGTCGATTTCGCGCTGCGAATTGTGCCGGATGAAGTCTGCCTGGTTCCGGAGAAACGCGCCGAAGTCACCACGGAAGGCGGGCTCGATGTGGTAGCGCATGGGAAGGAACTAAGCGGCACGGTGAAACGGCTGCACGCCGCGGGCGTCCGGGTGAGTCTGTTCGTCGATCCTGCGCGGGAACAGATCGACGGCGCGGTCGAACTCGGCGCAGACATTGTGGAATTGCATACAGGAAAGCTTGCGAACGCTTTTACGGAAAAGATCGAGCAGCAGGAATTGGAACGATTGCGGGAGGCGGCGATTCGGGCGCAGAATTTCAATCTTCAGGTGAACGCCGGCCACGGCATCAACTACCGGAACATTGCCCTCATCCACAAAATTCCGCACCTGGTGGAGCTGAATATCGGCCACTCGATCGTGGCGCGCGCGATTCTGGTGGGTTTCGAAACGGCCGTGCGCGAGATGCTCGCGCTGATGAAGAATTACCGCGGATGAGTGTGCTCGGAGTCGGTGTCGATCTGGTCGAGAACGCGCGCATCGAGCATTCGCTCGAGCGTTTTGGCGAGCGCTTTCTCCATCGCATTTTCACCGCTGGCGAAATCGAATATTGCCAATCGATGAAATTTCCGGCGCGCCATTTCGCGGCTCGGTTTGCGGCGAAGGAGGCTGTCTCAAAGGCTTTCGGCACGGGCATTGGCGGCGCCATGGGGTGGAAGGAAATCGACGTTCATCGCAAAGCCAGCGGGGAGCCCTTCGTCGTTCTGGAAGGTGGCGCGAAAAAGCTGGGAGAAGAGCGCGGCATCACGGACGTCTGGATTACCCTCAGCCACACCGAGCATCATGCGATGGCCATGATTGTTCTCGAAGCGCGCTCCGCCTGACCAACGAACAGAACGATTCGCTCAAGTGCGCTGGTCGATTGGCCCACCCGAGCAGCAGCCCTTTTCCCGCACGCAGATGCAGAGAGGGACCGCCAGAAGCGCTCCGAGGACCGGAGCCGCCAGGTAAATCCAGAGAGAGCCAAAATAATTCGCAATCACCGCGGGACCGAGCGAACGCGCGGGATTCATCGATGCCCCGCAGATCGGACCCGCGAACATCGCTTCCAGCGCGATGACGCCGCCGATCGCGATGCCGGCAGTGATGCCTTTCTCCTGCGCGCCCACTGAGACGTTCAAGATCACCAACATCAGGATCGCGGTCAGCAAAAGCTCCAGGACAAAGGATTGCATCGCGGAACCTGACGGCTGGGTCATTCCCAAAGTAGCGCTTTGTGGAAATAAGAGGTGCATCGTTGCACTGGCGGCGATCGCCCCCGCCACTTGCGCCGCGACATAGCGGAGACCTTCGCCTGTTTTCATTCGCCGCGAGGCGACGAAGCCGCAGGTCACCGCGGGATTAAGGTGCGCGCCGGAAATATCGCCGAAGGTGTAGATCATCGCCATGACCACGAGGCCAAAAGTGAGCGCAATGCCCGCGTGCGAGATCACGCCGCCGCTCGTTTGATTGATGACGATCGCGCCGGTGCCGGCGAAGACCAGACAGAACGTCCCGAGAAATTCGGCAAAATATTTTTTCATCGCACGATTTTCGCCACGGGCCGAATCTCGCGGATCCGTTTCGTCAAAATCTTCAAGTCGCGTTTGAAGATCGGATCGCTCTGCACGCAATCTTGCAGACACTTCAAGTTCGCCTTCAGTTCCGCATCGCGACGGCGCGGCAACGAGTAGATCATCCAATTCTGTTGCCGCTCGGCCACGACCATTTCACGTTCTTTCAAGTAGGCGAGGTGCTTGGAAATTTTGACCTGCGGCTCATCCAGAATTTCCTGGAAATGGCAAACGCAGAGAGGTGTGCGCGTGAGCAGGTTCAGGATGCGCAGGCGCGTTCGATCACAAAGGCATTGATAAATCTGGACCAGGTCCATGCCG
>JBEEHO010000190.1:0-4650 GCA_041167425.1 Verrucomicrobiota bacterium
CTCGATGATCTTAACCGCGTTCGCGTCGCCGTCGGTGGCTGCCTCGAAAACGATCCGCGCAATCGTCGCGATTTCCATTTTGTCCGCGTTCTGGGCCCAGCGCACCAGCTCATCGCGGCTGTTCAGAGAAAGCGCTCGCAGAATGTCCGCGGTGAATTCCGCTTCACCGCGATGCAAATCGTATTCGCGCAGGATGAGACGAAGCGCCTGCACCGAAAGAAAATAGCCGCCGCCCGCGTCGCCGAGAATATGGCCCCATCCACCGGCTTTCTCGATGTGCTCGCCACGCCGTCCCGTGACCGATGCACCGGTGCCGGCATTGACCACAATTCCATCGCCATGACCGAGGCCGGCGGCGAGGCCGGAATCACGATCGCTGCCGGTAACGATTTTCGCCTGCGGCCAAATCTCCGCGCAAAGCGAAGCCAGTGCGCCCCTGTCGTCCTCTCCACATCCCGCAAGAAAAACTCCGACCCGCGCCGCGTCCCCGGGCAATTGCCGAAAGATCGCGCGCAACTTTTCCGGCGGCGTCAGGCGGAAATTCGATGCGGGCAATCTGCCTTGATCGATCACGCGAAAACCCTCCGCCTCGCGTTCGACCAGGACCCAGCCGGTCTTGGTGCCGCCGCCTTCCACGCCCAGGATTTTTTCGGAGTCAACCATGTCGCAAAGATCTCACTGCAGAAAAATCGGCGGCGATTGCCGGGCGTGGGCGCGCTTGTATGATGCGGACATGCCGCAAACAGAGTCTGCCGCGCGCGATCGCATCGGGGAACTCCGCCGTCAGATCGAGGAGCACAACCGACGCTATTACGAAGAAGCCGCGCCGACAATCAGCGATCGCGAATATGATCAACTTTACCGGGAGCTGGGCGATCTGGAAAAGCGCTTTCCGCAATTCGCCGCCGCCGATTCGCCGACGCAACGGGTGGGCGGCGCCCCGCTCAAGGCCTTCGCGCAAATCGCGCATCGCGTCCCGATGCTCAGTCTCGATAACACCTACTCGGAAGAAGAGGTGAAGGATTTCTATCGTCGCATGGAGCGTTTGCTGCCGAATCAAAAAATTCCGGTGGTGATCGAGCCGAAAGTCGATGGCGTGGCCGTGTCGCTTCTTTACGAAAAGGGCGAGCTTCGATATGCGGCCACCCGCGGCGACGGAAACGTGGGCGACGATATCACGCAAAATATCCGCACGATTCGCTCGGTCCCGAAGCGCCTGAAAGGTCACGCGCCAGACGTGCTCGAAGTGCGCGGCGAAGCGTACCTGGATAAAAGCGGTTTCGCGAAGTTGAACGCGGAGCGAACAAAAGCAGGCTTGCCGGAATTCGCCAATCCCCGCAACGCCGCCGCCGGCTCACTGAAACAACTCGATCCCGCGATTGCCGCCCAACGGCCGCTGGGCGTAGTTTTTTATGGGACCGGCGCGATCGAAGGCATCGCCCTGGAAAAACATTCGGAGCTTTTCGCGTTGCAGAAAAAACTGGGATTGCCCGGCACGGAGCGCTGGTGGCAGGCCGATTCAGTCGAAGATATCTTGAGCGCGATTCACGAACTCGACCGCGTTCGCCATAATTTCCCCTATCAGACAGACGGCGCTGTCATCAAGGTGGATTCGTTCGCACAGCGCGAGATTCTGGGATTCACCGCCAAATCACCGCGCTGGGCCATCGCGTTCAAGTATGAGGCTGAGCGGGTGGAAACGCGGCTGCACGACATCCTGATCCAGGTGGGCCGCACTGGAACGCTGACGCCGGTGGCGGCGCTCGAACCGGTGACCGTGAGTGGCAGTCGAGTGGCGCGGGCAACGTTGCATAACGAAGAAGAGATCGAACGGAAGGACGTCCGCATCGGCGACGTCGTCATCGTGGAAAAAGCGGGTGAAGTGATCCCCGCGGTGGTCGGCGTTCGGACCGATCTGCGCACGGGCGCCGAGAAGAAATTCCGGATGCCGAAGAAATGCCCGGAATGCGGAAGCGAGGTGGTGAAGGACGAAGGGCAGGTGGCAGTTCGTTGCGTGAACAGCCAATGCCCGGCGCAATTGCGGCGCCGGATCGAACACTTTGCCTCACGCGGGGCGATGGATATCGAAGGGCTCGGCGAAGCGATGGTCGGCCAGCTGGTCGAACATAAAATGCTGGGCGACGTGAGCGACATTTACGAGCTGAACGCGGAGAAGCTCAACCAGCTCGACCGCATGGGGGAAAAGAGCGTGAGCAATTTGCTGGAAGCGATTGAGCGCAGTAAAGCGCGACCGCTCTGGCGCCTCCTCTTCGGGCTTGGCCTTTTGCATGTGGGCGTGAGTGCATCACGGGCGCTGGCCGATCATTTTCCGGATCTCGATGCGATCATGAAAAGTTCGGCGGAGGAACTGCAGCGCATCAACGATGTGGGTGAAGTAGTCGGCCGCAGCATTCACGATTTTTTTCAACAGCCCGGAAATCTCGCGACGATCGAAAAACTGCGGCGCGCGGGGCTGCAGTTCAAAGCCCCGGAAAAAACAGCGGATGATTCGGCCCCTGGATTCAAAGGAACGACGTGGGTGATAACCGGCACGCTCAGTCAATCGCGCGAGGAAATTGCTGAGATGATTCTCGCTCGCGGGGGAAAAGTCAGTGCGAGCGTGAGCAAGAAAACAAATTTCCTGCTGGCGGGCGAAGAGGCGGGAAGCAAGCTCGAGAAAGCGGCGAAGCTCGGCGTGTGCGCGATTACGGAAGCGGAATTTCGGGCAATGCTGTAGTCGCCTGCGAGCGATGCGGAAAGAGCACACGCGCGAAAAATCCAACGCTTCGCAAGGCGAAGCGGCTACAGCTGACTATGGCTTGCGCCGGTTGGAATCCAGCTCGATTCCGTCATGCGGCGTGAGCGTGGCCGCCTTCGGCGAATAATGGCTGGCCGGATGGAAACCGGCCGTCATCTCAAAGTTCAATTTTTCATTCGCGCGCACCACGACGATTGGGACCGTGTCGCCCGCAGTAATAAAAAATGACGCGTCGATCACGTCTTCCGGCTCGTGCACTTTGGTGTTGCCGACTTGAAGAAGAATGTCGCCTGTCTTCATGCCCGATCCATAAGCGGGCGTGTCCTTCATGATCTCCGTCATCTCGGCGGTGGAACCCTCCACTGGTTTCTCGGCCGCGGCCACGTTGATGCCGATCCAGCCGTGGCGCGCCTCGCCGAAGCGAATGAAATCATTGTGAATTTTTTCTGCGGCATCGATCGGCAAGGCGTAGCAGGCCGAACCGTTGTCGATGTTAGCCACGAGGATGCCGACGACTTCGCCTTTCAAATTCAAGAGCGGCGCCCCGGCTTCGCCCCTTTGGGTGGGGAGATTCACCCGCAGATGGGTCGTGGTAAAATAACGGCCAAGAAATTTTCGGTCGAAGCCGGCGATCATTCCGAAACTCGGCGTCTCCGGAAGATCGAGCGGATAACCGATGGTGACGACCGGCGTGGCCACTTCGATCGGTTGAGATTTGCCAATGGGCAAAGCCGGCGTGGCCAGGTCGATTTTCAAGATCGCGATGCCGCTGCGCAAGTCCGACATCATGACGCGTGCCGGATAATTCTTGCCGTCGAACTCGACGATAATGTTTTCCGTGTCGCCTCCGACGGAGAACGCGGTGTAGAGCATCCCCGCTGGATCAATGAAAAAGCCCGTGCCGGAGAGTTCCCCGTACTGATCGGTCCCGCGGATTTTTACGACGGCCTTGGCGGACTTATCGAAAACGTCCTTGACCTCGCGGCTAATGGAGTTGGCTGAAGCTGGCTCCTCGGCCCGGACCGGCGCCACGAGGGCAAACGCGACCAGCGCGAAAGCGAACCGGAACACCGCAAGGGGGACCAACCGGATTTCCCGAGCGATCCTAGAATCGGAAAGCGGCCTCATAACTCACGGGAGTACTATCGAGAACGTAGCGCGGAGGCGTCGCGGAACGGTGAGTTTGGGTGGTGTAACTAACATTGCGCAGTTTCGGACCCAGATCACGCGGTGCGAGCGGCGAGGACAAACTTAAAGCCGTCTCGGGGAGCGCGGTTGCGATGACCGCCGCTCGATTTTCCGCCGCGACCTTCACCGTCTCCGGGGCCTGATACATCTTCAAGGAAATGACCGCTGCGCAAACCAGCACTGCGGTGACCGCTGCTGGATAAGAGGTGAGCGCCGGAACATTGAGGCGGAACATGAAATCCTGGGCCCGCTGGAGGCAAATCCGCCAGACTGGCTGGCGCAATAATTCGTCGCGCTGCCGGCGATGAAATTCGTGCAGGAAATTATCGAAGTAACCCGGTGGCGGTTGTTCGTGCCGTTTCAGACGCAACAATTTGCCGATATCTTCTTCGTTAAATTCTTTCATGCAGCAGAGGATCTAAAAATTTGGGGTGGGGCTAGGAAACAGGATTCTTCCGAAATTCTTCCAGATAATTTTGCAGTTGTCGGTTCGCGTAGAAGAGCCGGGAACGTACCGTACCCTCGGAAACACGCAAGATTTTGCTGATCTCGGCATGAGGCATCCCTTGAATATGAAACATGGTGACCACGGCTCTGTGTTCATCAGACAATTTCATCATGGCCTCGTTCAGTCGTCCCTGGAGCTCGGACAGGTCCGCTTCCCGCACCGGACTGCTCGTGGCGGTGAGCTCGAGAAACTCCTT
>JBEEHO010000191.1:0-5941 GCA_041167425.1 Verrucomicrobiota bacterium
ACCGAAAGCGCGCTGACCTCAGGCCCTGCGATGTCGGCTCGGTCCATGTCGCGCTGACCGTTGATGATCTTGACGCTGTGCTGAGCCGCATCGCCGCATCGGGTTGGAGCGCGGCCGGCAAGCCACAAACGCTGAAGTCCGGGCCGAATGCGGGGCGACGGATCGTTTACGTTCGCGATCCCGATGGGACCAGCATCGAATTCATGCAGCCGCCTTCCTCCGGAACGAGATAATCAGGAAAGCAGACGGCGGCAAAAGATTCGGCAGATGCTTTTCTGAATTGGGCGTTGGACGTTGGACGTTGGCCGTTGGACGTTCGCTTCTGATTTTATGACGACGCCATTCTCCGACGACGAAGAGTTTGCACGTAAACTCGATGCCGAAGACCCGCTCCGCCGGTTTCGCGAGCGCTTCCACATTCCGCCAGGCAAGGATAGTTCGCCGCTCATTTACCTCGCGGGAAATTCCCTCGGCCTGATGCCGAAAGCCGCGAGGCAAATCGTCGAACAGGAGCTGGACGACTGGGCCAGGCTCGCCGTCGATGCGCATCTGGGCGCGGCGACGCCCTGGTACACGTATCACGAAACATTGCGCGAGCCGGCGGCGCGGCTTGTCGGCGCACGCCCGAACGAAGTCATCTGCATGAACAGCCTCACGGTGAATCTGCACCTGATGATGGCCACATTTTATCGGCCCACGAAATCGCGTTTCAAGGTCCTGATGGAAGAGCCGGCTTTCCCTTCGGACACGTATGCGATCAAAACGCAAATCGCGCATCATGGGTTCGATCCCAAGGAGGCGCTCGTGCTCGCACGCCCGCGCGAGGGCGAATTCACCGTCCGGCAGGATGATATCGAGGCGGCACTCGAAAAGGAGGGCGATCAGATTGCATTGGTGCTCTTCGCCGGCGTGAATTTTTTCACCGGTCAGTTTTTCGAAATCGAGAAAATCACAGCGGCCGCGCAGAAGCGGGGGTGCAGGGTCGGGATCGATCTCGCGCACGCGATCGGCAACGTGCCGCTGGCCTTGCACGATTGGAACGTCGATTTCGCCGTGTGGTGTTCCTACAAATATCTCAATGCCGGCCCCGGCGCGGTGGCAGGCGCGTTCGTGCATGAGCGGCACGCGACCAACCGGGAATTGCCGCGGCTGGCCGGCTGGTTTGGGAACGATCCGGGCACCCGGTTTCGCCTCCATCTCGAGCCGGAATTCATTCCGGTGCCCTCGGCCGATGGCTGGCAGATTAGCAACCCGCCCATTTTTTCGATGGCGCCGTTGCGCGCCTCCTTTTCGATCTTCGATGAAGCGGGCGGAATGAAAGAGTTGCGCGCGAAATCCATCCAGCTCACCGGTTATCTTCAATTCCTGCTCGAAGATTCCGCTGCGGCGGGAAAGCGTTACACCATCATCACTCCGCGCGAGGCCAGCGCACGGGGCTGCCAGCTCTCGATCCTGGTCCACGACCATCCGAAAGAGTTGTTCGGCAAACTGGAGGCCGCCGGAATGAAATGCGACTTCCGGGAACCGAACGTGATCCGTGCTGCGCCGACGCCGCTCTACAACACCTTCCACGAGATGTGGCGCCTGGGGAGAGCGCTAGGCGAGCGTCAGTAAGACGCGAGGACGCGCGCGCCGTTCAGGAAAGGAGCTCCTGAATGCAGGCGATCAACCCTTCTACCGCGAAGGGTTTGACCAGATACTTCACGTCGTGCGTGACCAGGAACTTGTTGATCTTCGGGTCGGCAGCAAAGCCAGTGATAAAAATGAACCGATCTGCCAGATTCGGCCGCAACACTTTGGTCTCGAGGTAAACTTCATCACCGCGCATGCGCGGCATCATCAGGTCGCAGACCACGGCGTCGTAATCGCTCGACTTCACCTTCGCGATCGCCTCCTCACCGTCGTAGGCGACATCGACGAGAAAGTTCTGGTCCGCGAGAATCCATTGCAAAGCCGAGGCCAGCTGCTTGTCGTCATCCACCAGGAGGATGGCTTTGAGTTCGAGAGTGTGAATGGGAGGTTCGTGCTGGTCGCCCAGGGATTCGTATTTCATGATAGAAACTGCTTGGGTTTAGCAGTCGCAGTGCCAGTCTCAGGTAAACCACGTCCTAAACAAAATATGAAATACGTCATCATCATCGCCCGGGTCCTGCTCGGACTCGTTTTCGCCGTTTTTGGCTCCAATGCCTTCCTGCATTTCCTGCCGATGCCGCCCATGCAGGGTCTGCCTGCCGCCTTCCTCGGAGCGCTCGTCACCAGCGGCTACATCTATCCCATCGCGGTCCTTCAGGTCCTCGGCGGCCTGCTTCTGCTCATCGGATCACGCTGCACCCCGCTCGGCCTCACCTTGCTCGGTCCGGTAATCGTGAACATCGTCCTTTATCATATCTTTCTTGATCGAAGCGGGCTCCTGATGGCGGCCGTCATCTCACTTCTGGCGTTGTTTCTCCTGTGGGTCTATCGCTTCAAATTCCCGGCGATCTTTCAACCCTGAGGTTCTTCGTTCGCCCGAAGGGAATTTGGGTAAGCTGATGGGACGCTATTTGAAGATAAGGTGAGCCACGGCCGTTTCGAGCTTCCAGTAGATGATGGCGAGCGCGGTTAGGTCGAACGCGGCGTGCGCGACCATCAGCATAAAGATCCGGCCTGTCATCGCGAAAATGGTTCCGAAGACAAGCCCGGTAATCAAGGCTTGTTCCGCGCCAGCGAGGCCTTGGATGGGATAGTGAGCCAGGGCAAACCAGATCGAGGTAAGCAACACGATGGAAGCCCTGCCCCACCAGGCGGAACCGAGAAGCTTCCCCAGCCGTTCGAAGAAGTATCCCCGATATAACGTCTCTTCGCCGAACCCCGCGACAATTATAATGACGACGACCATGCCCGGGAGTGCAGCGCGGTTCCCGGCCAGGTAGTGATAGGCCTGATTGATAGGATCGGCGCCGAGCAGCGGCATGACGATCGCTTTCATCACGAACTTAAAAACGCACCCAAAAACGATGCCAGTCGCCACACTTCCGATCCAGCTCCTGGGTCTCACATAACCGATCTCCCGCCACGGCGTGCGCGATAACTGGACCCACCACAAAACCAGCAACGCGCTGAGCGGAGCAAACAGAAAATTGCCCGCGAGGATAACGAGAATGGCGAGGATCCCAAGCAGTCCAAATCCCCGCAAACGCTCGGCGAGGGGATCGTTCGAGGGTTGATCGCCCGCTCCCTCGGGCGATGTTAGGTTACTCTGCTGCGCCAGCATTTCCTTCCCACGCGCGTGCGCCGCGCTCACCTTGATTTTCGTTTAGCTTTAAGCCCGCGAACATATTCGAGCTCAGCGGCTGCCTTCGCATCATTCGGATCTGCCGCCAGGCATTGCTGATATTTTTTCTCTGCCTCGTCCAACTGCCCTAACTCAACCAGGACATACCCCAAACCGCGGCGCGCCTGGCCCAATTCGGCGGCTTTTACGTTATCAGGAGACAAGGACGCTTGGCCTTCAGCTGTCTCATAAGCCTCCTTCGCCCTGGCCCAGTTCTTCTCCAGTTTGTAGATGCTGCCGAGCTCGCAGAGGTATAGACAACTCCATGGCGAAAGTTCGACGGCCAGCCTGATGGTTGATCTGGCTTCGCTAATCCGACTTAGATCCTGCAAAGCATAAGCCTTGAGAAAGTAAGCGCTCGCCCAGGTTGCGGAAAGAACGATGGCGTCACGCTTCCCAGTTTCAAAGGTCCCCTTGTTAATGGCAGCGGCCGCGATCATCAAATAACCCAGGCTCTCGGCCGGAGTTCGCGCACAATAGATTTTGTGTTTGCTGCTCCCATAATGCGCCTTGAAGAGCGCGATGATCTGGTCGCATTTCTCGATCGCTCCCAGGGGATTTTTCGCGTCGATCAGGGGGCGGACCTCCTCCAACAGCGTTAGCGTATGAGGGTCTTTATCAGGATCAGCGGAAGCGGCGATAGCTTCTCGACCGCAGACGATTGCCGCAAGGCAAAAGACAAAGCCAGAGATGATCCGAATTCCCGGAGCCACTCCCATGATCATACCTCTGACCGTTTCGGAATATCCAGCGTATTAGGCGAGCAGATACTTCGGCGTGATTTTCCTGCTTTCCTGCATTCCTGATTCATCCATTCTTTGGAGGTGCCGAAGTTTGTTCTCATTGGTAGTGGCCTGGCCGGCGGATTGCTCGCGGCCTACTTCGGGCGGCACGGATACGAGGTGGATCTCTACGAGAGACGGGCCGACCCGCGCGCAGGTAATTTTGTGGGAGGGCGCTCGATCAATCTTGCGCTTTCAACGCGTGGAATTCATGCGCTCCAGCAGCTCGGCATCGCGGAGGAAGTAATGCGCCAGGCCATCCCGATGCGCGGCCGCATGATTCACGACAGGTCTGGTCATCTGCATTTCGCGCCGTACGACCGCGATCCAAACAAGTGCATCAACTCGATCGGGCGCGCCGCCCTCAACACGACAGTGATCGAAGCAGCTCTGCGCTACCCGAATGTGCGCGTCCTGTTCAATCATCTTTGCACCGATGTTGATCTGGACGCGCCTTTCGCCCATTTGCTCAACACCGAGACGAACCAACCCATCGTGGCGGGCGGCGAAGCCATGATCGGCGTGGATGGCGCCTTCTCGGCGGTGCGTCAGGCGATGCGGAAGCGCCTCGATCGTTTCGAATATGACGAGAGTTATCTCGCCCACGGTTACAAGGAGCTCACCATCCCGCCCGGGACGGACGGCGCGTGGCGCATGGAAAAGAACGCTCTTCACATCTGGCCGCGCCAGAGCTTCATGATGATTGCGCTGCCTAACCCCGACGGTTCGTTTACCTGCACGCTCTTCTGGGAATTCGCCGGGCCACGCAGTTTCGAGTCGACCAAAACCGATGACGATGTCCGCCGGTTCTTCGACGAAGAATTCCCCGACGCCGTGCCGTTCATGCCGACGCTGGTCGATGATTTCCGTGAAAATCCAACCGGCTCACTGGTGACCATTCGCTGCGCGGCGTGGCATTATCGGGACAAGGTTGCGCTCGTCGGTGACGCGGCCCACGCGGTCGTTCCGTTCTATGGGCAGGGCATGAACGCGGCCTTCGAAGATTGCGTGGTGCTCGATGAATGCCTGGCTGAGTTCCCGGCGAACCGGGAGCGTGCCTTCGCGGAATATTTTTTCCGTCGCAAAGAGAACGCCGACGCACTCGCCAGCCTCGCGGTCCAAAACTTCATTGAGATGCGCGATAAGACCGCGTCGAAAACATTCCGCGTGAAGAAGAAGCTCGATCATTTGCTGGAGGGCTTGCTGCCGGGCGTCTACCAGCCGCTCTACAGCATGGTTAGCTTCACCCGCATCCCTTATGCCGAAGCCGCTCGCCGCGCGCGACGCCAGGACCGCATCCTCTACGCCAGCTTGATCGTAGCAGCCGTGCTTCTCCTGCTGTTGTTATTGCTCTTCTGTCCGTATCGGCTGAGTCTACCTTTGCCTGCTCGGTAGATTGCCACCTGTGAAGCAAATCTTCTCCACACTTCTCATCGCTCTCGCGGTGGTGACCTTTGCTTTTTCGCAAGGCATACCCACGCGGGGTCCAACCCCGCCTCCTGAGTTCCAAAAAGCGCTCGATCAATTCAATGCTGACGTGGCTGCCTGGAATGCGCGTTGCAGGATTACTCGCTCCGCGGCCGAGGAAGCCTGGTGTAAGAAGGAACGCGCCCGGATCGATGCTCGCAAGGTGGAGCTGATCGGTCTCGGCGCCATCCGGAAATAAGTGGTTTGGGTTTCGAGGCCCGCGCAAGAAACCCCATGATATCCCAACCGATGAAAGCCGTCGCACTTTCGATCTTTCATGTGATCGCGGCCACGGTTGTTTACTGGCATCTCATCACGGGCGGCTGGCTGACGAACCATTACCAACTGAACGATCCCAACATCGTCAACCTGGTGCTGG
>JBEEHO010000192.1:0-2778 GCA_041167425.1 Verrucomicrobiota bacterium
CGTCCATCTCGGGATCGTGCACGTCTTTCGTCTCGCGGAGCCGAAGGTAGCTAAACGCGAAGCGATGATCACCAGCCTCGCCTTCCTGAAAAAGGAAGAATTACTCGCTCGCCGCGACAATCTGGAGACGTGGTCGCAGCTCTGCCTCGATTCGTTCGATCAGCTCCTGGGTTAGCCTGCAGGGTCCTGGACGGATCTTCACGGTCGCGCTTCGTTTATTTAGAAACCGAACCCCGTCCCCCTGACGACAAGGCCGTCGCGAATCAGGGCTCCGTGTTTCTGCATTCCGGTGTAAGCGCCGAAGCGATTTCGAGAATTCAATTTGAATTCGACCAGATAGCCGTAAAGCCGCTTCCCGCCCGGGCCCGGCAGGTCGGCCGGCCGCGGCGCGCTCGCCCACACGATTTGTGCGCTCGGCGCGTCGGCCAATTTTGTTTCGAGCCACCTCGTGATGATCTCCTGGTAGGCCTTGGGATATTCCCCATACACGGCTGGATCCCCGATGAGTTCGACCTCGGTCGTTTCCGCCCGCGCCACCAGCGGACAGGCAAAAGCAAACAGGACCAGGAACGCGATCACCCTCATACGATTCACCATAATGTCGCCGCTCGAAACAAGTCGAGTCTCCCGTGCGAAGTCGCTAGGGCCGATCGTCTATCGGCACGACTTTTTTCCCGACCGGTTCCCCCACATATTCGCTGAGCGGCCGGTAGAGGCGGTTGTCTTCCAGCTGTTCGAGGACTTGGGCGCACCAGCCCGAACAGCGCGCAATCGCGAAGATCGGCGTGAACAAATCCGTCGGAATGCCTAACGAGTAGTAGACCGTGGCGGAATAAAAATCGACGTTCGCGTTCAGGTTCTTTTTCTCCTTCATCAACTGCGCGATCCGTTCCGACATTTTGATCCACTTCGGTTCGCCGAGCTTCTCACTCAGCTTTATCGCCATGGTGCGGAGATGTGGCGCCCGCGGATCGAGCGTCTTATAAACGCGATGGCCGATCCCCATGATCTTCTTTTTCTCCGCGAGCTGTTTCTCAATGTAGGCGTCCACTTTGTCTTCGCTCCCAATCTCCTCGAGCATGTGGATCACGCCCTCGTTCGCGCCGCCATGGAGCGGGCCCTTGAGCGTCCCGATCGCCGCCGTGATCGCCGAATAAAAATCCGACAGCGTGGAAATGGTGACGCGAGCGCTGAAAGTCGAGGCGTTCATGCCGTGATCTGCGTGCAGGATGAACGCGACGTCCAGGGTATCGCTCGCTTCCTTCGACTGCGGCTCGCCGTACATTAGATAGAGGAAATGTTCGGCCTCGGTTAGATCGTCACGCACCGGCGGGAGCGACTTGCCGTTGCGTGCCCGATGAAAATAAGCTGCGATCACCCCGATCTTCGCGGTGATCGAAGTCGCTCGGCGCGCATTGATTTCCGGGGTCGCTTCTTTCCCGATGTCCGGATCGTAGAGGCCGAGCATGGAGATGGCGGTCCGCATCACATCCATCGGTCCGGCATCGTGCGGCGCGGATTTGAGGAAGTCGACGACTGGGCCCGGCAACTCCCGCTGGCTGCGGAGTTCGGGCAGAAACGCATCGAGTTCCTTGCGATTCGGCAGCTTCTGGTGCCAAAGCAAATAAATGACTTCTTTGTAGGTTACCTTGCCGACCAGCTCGTTGATGTCGTAGCCGCAATAAATGAGCTGGCCTTCGTCGCCACGCACGTCGCTCAGGCGCGTGGAATTCGCGACAACGCCTTCGAGCCCGCGGGAAACTGTCATGCCTTTCCTTTCATACGCGCAATTAACGTGTCTGCCATCGTCGCAGGAGTTTCGGCGACCGCAATGCCCGCGGCCTTCAGCGCCTCGATTTTTCCAGCGGCGGTGCCCTTGCCGCCGGACACAATCGCGCCGGCATGACCCATCCGCCGGCCCGGCGGCGCCGTCGCCCCGGCGATGAATGCGGCCACGGGTTTCTGGCAATTCTCCCTGATCCATGCCGCTGCTTCTTCCTCGGCCGTGCCGCCGATTTCGCCGATCAAAATCATCGAATCCGTTTGCGGATCGTCATTGAAAAGTTTCACCGCATCTAGATGCGACATTCCATTGATTGGATCGCCTCCGATGCCAATGCAAGTCGATTGCCCGTAACCGCGCGAAGTGAGCTGCCAGACTGCTTCGTAGGTCAGCGTGCCGGAACGCGAGATAACGCCCACGCTCCCCGCCTTGTGAATGTAACCCGGCATGATTCCGATCTTGCACGCATCCGGGGTGATGATTCCCGGGCAATTCGGGCCAATGAGCCGGCTGCGCTGGCCGGCCATTTGCGCTTTCACCCGCATCATATCCATCACCGGAATTCCTTCCGTGATACAAATGACCAGCTCCACGCCGGCATCCACTGCTTCGAGAATTCCATCCGCCGCGCCCGCCGCCGGCACAAAAATTACCGACACATTGCAACCGGTTTGCTGCCGCGCTTCCCAGACGGTGTCGAAGACCGGCACCTTGCCGTCGAACATCTGCCCGCCTTTTCCCGGGGTGACGCCGGCCACCACGTTCGTACCGTACTCCATGCATTGGCGCGCATGAAAGCCGCCCGCGCTTCCAGTGATTCCCTGGACCACCAGCCGCGTATTTTTGTCGACGAGAACAGACATCCGTTATTTCCTTTTGTGCACGAGCATGCGGTTCCCATCGGGATCGTGAAACACCGCCATCCAGCAGACCGGTGATTCAAACTTATCCATTTCGAATTCCACGCCTCGTTCCTTCAATCTCGCGATCGTCGC
>JBEEHO010000193.1:0-3461 GCA_041167425.1 Verrucomicrobiota bacterium
GCACGCGAGGCGCGTGCGCTCCCCGGAGGAGAGGATGAAGCACGTTTTCGAACATCCGCCCGAGCAGCTGACGGGGAAACGTTACTGGCGCAGCCTCGGCGAGCTGAGCGATACGCCGGAGTTTCGCGGCTGGCTGGAGCGGGAATTTCCCGCGGGCGCGGCCCAGCTCGAAGGCGACGAATGGTCGCGCCGGGGATTTCTGAAATTGATGGGTGCGTCGATGGCGCTGGCGGGCTTTGGCCTAACGAGTTGTCGCCGCCCGGAATCGCACCTGGTGCCTTTCACCAAGAGTGTCGAGTGGGCCATCCCGGGCAAGGCTCTTTATTATGCGACCGCCATGCCGCGCCGGACCGGCGCCATTCCTCTCGTGGTTACGACGCACGACGGGCGCCCGACCAAAATTGACGGCAACCCGCTCCATCCCGCCAGCGGCGGCGCAACCGACGCGTTCGCGCAGGCTTCCATTCTTGATCTCTACGATCCGGCGCGCTCGAAACGTTTCGTCGAAAAAGGGGAAAAGGATGTGGGCGGCAAGAAGGAGGAAAACTTCGAGACGCGGGACCGCGCGGCGTTTGAAAAATATTTCGCTGAGCTCCGTTCGAAAATTGCCGGTGAAGGCGGCTCGGGCCTCGCCTTTTTAGTCGAGGAAGTCCATTCCCCCACGCGCGAACGCCTGCGCGCGGAGTTGCAAAAAGTTTTCCCGAAGATGCGCTGGTGCGTCTACGATCCGCTGCTGACCGAAGCGCAGAGCTTCGCCACGGAGATGAGCTTCGGGCAAAACGTGCGGCTCGTGCCCCGGCTCGAGCGCGCCGATATCGTGCTCACGCTCGACAATGATTTTCTTGATTGCGGCGACGGCGATCTGGCTGCGGTCCGCGCGTTCTCTTCCCGCCGCCGACTGAGCGAAGCGAAGGATACGATGAACCGGCTCTACGTGGTCGAGAATCGTTACACGCTCACGGGCGCGATGGCGGACCATCGGTTGCGTTGTCCCGCGAGCGAGATTCCGGAATTTGCTCTCGCGCTCGCGGGCAAGATCGCCGCGGCGACAAAGGATGCCGGCCTTTTCTCGACTATCGCGACACTGAAGCCGTTCGGAGGAAAAGGGACGAACATGCCGGAAGAGCAGGCCGCGGAAAAGTTCCGGGAGGATTGGCTGAACGAAGTGGCCGCGGACCTCGTCTCGAAGCCGGGCGCGAGCCTGGTCCTAGCCGGTTCGCATCAACCGGTCGTGGTGCAGTTCCTGGCCTACGCCATCAATTCAGCGCTGAAGAATCTGGGCGCCACGCTTCTGGTGCGAGAGTTCGCGCGCCCGAAAAACAACAGCATTATCCAACTCGCGCTGGACATAAATGCGGGGCGCGTGAAGCAGCTTTTCATTTTCGGGGGCGATCCGGTTTACAATGCGCCGCGCGCCCTGACCCAGGCCGGCCCCGCGACAAAGCCCGGGGATAAGGAAGCGAAATCGTCGCTCGATTGGGCCGATCTCCAGAAAAAAGTCCCCGACGTCGTGCGCCTCGGGCATTATGAAGATGCGACTTCGGCCTTGAGCCGGTGGCACGTGCCGGCCGCGCATTATCTGGAAGCATGGGGAGACGCGCGCACGACGGAAGGCGCGTATCTGGCGATGCAGCCGATGATCCTTCCGCTCTTTGGCGGGCTCTCGGAGATCGAGCTGATGAACGCATTGCTCGGTGGTCCGAAAGTGGAGGGACCCGAGCTCGTCCAGGAAACATTTCGCGCGACTGCGCCTCCGGGGGATTTCGCAGCCGGCTGGTCGACCCTTTTGCGCGACGGTTTTGCTTCGCACATCGAGCTAAAGGACAAACCGCCGACTTTCAATTCCAACAATTCCGGCGGAGTCGCCCATACTCTTTGGGCTCCGGCGCCACCACCCACGCTCGATTCTCCCGAGATCGTTCTCGTCCGCAGTTACGCGATGGATGATGGGCGTTACGCCAATAATGGCTGGCTCCAGGAATTGCCCGACCCGATCACGAAGTTGACCTGGGACAATGCCGCGCTGATGAGCCCCGTTCTGGCGAAACGCATTGGTGTGACCACCGGCGATCTCGTCAACGTTTCCATCACGGAAAAAACGCTGGATGCACAGGGGAATCCGGTCAAGCGCGAGCTGGTGATCGCTGCGCTGGTTTCGCCGGGCCATTGCGATACATCGGTCACTATTCCGCTCGGATACGGGCGGAAGCAGACCGGACCCGTCGGTGAAGAAGCGGGCTTCAATGGCTACTTGTTGCGGACCACTTCCAATCCGCATTTCATCCGGGCCGACGGCAAAACGATTGAGGATGTCAAAGTGACGAAGGCGGGCGGGACTTATGCGCTTTCGATTACGCAGGACCACTGGAGCATCGAAGGCCGCGGTCTCGTGCGCGAGGCGACGGTCGAGCATTATCGCGAAGACAACGAATTCGTGAAGAAGATCGCGGGCGACGACGAATTGCCGGCGAAGTTGCCATCGCTCTACAGCCACCCCGCGCTCGACGCCGCGCAACAATGGGGCATGGCGGTGGACCTGAATGTTTGCACCGGTTGCAGCGCCTGCATCGTCGCCTGCCAGAGCGAAAATAATATTCCGATCGTCGGCAAACTTCAGGTCAGCCACGGCCGCGCGATGCACTGGCTGCGGCTCGATCGTTACTACGCGAGCGAGAAGCCGTTCAACCAGGACCGGGGCGAGTATCCGGAGAACCCGGAGATCGTGCACGAGCCGATGATGTGCCAGCACTGCGAGAACGCGCCGTGCGAAACCGTTTGTCCGGTGAACGCGACGGTGCACAGCGAGGACGGCTTGAATGTCATGGCCTACAACCGCTGCATCGGCACGCGGTATTGCGCGAACAACTGTCCCTTCAAAGTGCGCCGGTTTAATTTCTTCGACTACAACCAGCGGCCCGTCGGCAAAGAGAAGGTGATGGGCCTGACGGTTTACCAGGAATACCTCGGGCCGCTGACGAAAAAGGGCGCGCCCGATACGGTGAAGCTGCAAAAAAATCCGAATGTCACGGTGCGGATGCGCGGTGTCATGGAGAAATGCACCTATTGCGTGCAGCGAATCGAAGAAGCGAAGATCGCCGCGCACGTCCACGCCGGAGCGTCGAATAATACGCGCATTCCGCGCGATTCATTCACGAGCGCGTGCGCGCAAGCCTGCCCAAGCGACGCGATCGTGTTTGGTGACATCAGCGATCCCGAGAGCCGCGTTTCGAAAATGAAAAAGCAGGACCGCAATTACCGGCTGCTCGAATATCTCAATGTGAGTACGCGCACGAGTTATCTGGCGCGGATCAGGAATCCGAATCCGAAGATGCCCGATGCCGGGCGGATCGCCGTGGCGAGTCTCGGTCATGAAGGACCGGAGTCGCTCAAGGCCGAGCATGCTGACGCGGCAGTGAAAACGGAGGAGAAACCGTGATGAAATGGATGTGTCACATGGCGTG
>JBEEHO010000194.1:0-13756 GCA_041167425.1 Verrucomicrobiota bacterium
GACCGTCTGGGCCTCGACGCCCTGCGCGGCATCGACGATGAGCAGGGCGCCTTCGCACGCCGCTAAGGAGCGCGAAACTTCATACGCGAAATCGACGTGCCCCGGCGTATCGAGCAGGTTGAGCCGGTATTTTTCGCCGGACTTCGCCGTGTAACGCATCGCGACAGGATGGGCCTTGATCGTGATGCCGCGCTCGCGCTCGAGATCCATCGAATCGAGCAACTGATCCTGTTTGTCGCGCTCGTGAATGGTGCCGGTGCGGTCGAGCAATCGATCGGAGAGCGTGGTCTTCCCGTGATCGATATGCGCGATGATGCAGAAATTCCGGGTGAGCTCGATCGACATAAAGCGCTGCACTATGCGGGCGCGGCTGGGATGGGTCAATGAGCGCAGCCCTCTGCTCCTCTTGCTCTTGCTCTTGCTCTTGATCCTGATCCCTCTTCGCCAGAAAAGATCAGGAGCAGGATCAAGATCAGGAGCAAGAGCGATTACAGAAGCGTTGCCTTGGGCGCTCGCGCTGTGTTCAATGGAGCCATGCCCAGGATGACTATTCGTTCCGATTCCGGCGAACAGGTCTCACACGATCTGGTGGATGAGACCGTGACGATTGGGCGTTCGCCGGAAAACTCCATTCACCTGGAGGACGTTTCGGTGTCGGGTCGTCATGCGGAGTTGATGCTGGTGGGCGAGAATTTCCATCTCAAGGATCTCAATTCAACCAACGGCACGCTGGTAAACGGAGAACCAATCACGAGCGTGCAATTGCGCGGAGGCGATCGAATCCGGTTCGGCAAGGTCGAAGCGTCCTACGAGTCCGACGCGACGGGAGCGGCGCAGCCCTTACCGCACCTGGAAGAGGTGGCCGCTCGTCCCGCGGATTTGAGCTCGAAGCCAGCGGATTTCGCAAATGCATCGCCTTTTCCAAACCGGAAAAAAGGGAAAGACCCGACTCGAACGGCCATCCTCGCCGCGGGAGCGATCGCTTTTGCCGTTTTTGTCGGCAGCATGATCGCGGTGTTCCTGCTGCGCGCGCCGATGCCGTGATGGGAAGAACGCCGCGGCGCGTGGATCGGGTGCATGTCATTCCGAGCCGCGCAGACGGCGAGGAACCTCACAGCCGAAGGAAAAATCACGCAAGTCCGCTTTTCGCGATCCACCAGGCTTCCCTCTTCGAAGAATGGATTCCTCGCTATGTAACCGTGGAGCGACTGGGAGGTCCTTCGCTGTCTATGCGGTTCAGGAAGACGGATATCGCGCTCGCAACGTTTTCGCGTCGGCGCCGGATTTTCGCAGCTCTCGTAAACTCATCGCCGCATCTCGCTTCGCCAGCCGCTTGCCCGATGAATCTGTGATCAATTCCGTGTGATAGAACTCTGGCGCCCTCAACCCGAGCGCGCGGTACAGCAGCAATTGTCGAAAAGTCGAGAGAAGCAGATCGGCGCCACGCACCGCTTCGGTAATTTGCATCGCCGCGTCATCCACGACGACCGCGAGTTGATAGGCGGGAATGTCGTCTTTTCTCCAAACGATGAAATCGCCGAAATCCGCGCCGGCTATCGCGCGTTGCATTCCAAAATGCTGATCGACGAACTGGAATGATTCCCCGTCCGGCACGCGAAAGCGCCAGTGCTGCCCTTCAGGCGAATCGACTTCGAGCTTCGCGCCGCTCTGAGTCCGGCATGTTCCCGGATAAACCGGTTCTTCGTTTTCGTGATGCGGCGCCCCGGCCGATTGAAGAACATCGCGGCGGGAACAGGTGCATGGATAAATCAAGTCCGCGTCCCGTAATTTCCGCCACGCCTCGAGATAAAGTTCGCGCCGTTCGCTTTGAAGGTAAGGCGCAAACCCTCCACCAACGTCCGGACCTTCATCCCATCGCAACCCGAACCAGCGCAGATCTTCCACAATGGCGCCGCGAAATTCTGCCGGGCACCGGTCGCGATCGAGATCTTCGATCCGGAGAATCAGCTCGCCGCCGTTTTGTTCGGCCCGTTCTCGCGCGCGCCAAAACGTGATGGCGTGACCGAGATGGAGGTAACCCGTGGGCGATGGAGCAATGCGGCCGCGATATTCCTTCATTCCCGGCGACCTCAAAATTGGGAGCTCATTAACTTGTCATTCAGAGCGGAGCGCAGCAGTCGAAGAACGAGGAACCTCTCACTCTTCTCGAATTTGCATGAATCGACGGATTCCTCGACTACGTTTCGCGTTCGCGAAACTCCGCTCGGAATGACAGAGAGAAAAAAACGCCTTCTTCTTTGGGACATCGACGGCACGCTCATCACGACGGGCGCGGCGGGACAGCGGGCCATCGTCCGCGCTACGGCGCAATGGTTTGGGAACGACGGCGATCTCAGTGGTGTCGAAATCGCGGGACGCACGGACGCCGGCATCTCGCATCAAATCCTCGAGAAGCATGGCGACGCGATCACGGGACAAGCGGTGGCGGCGTTCCTCGAGCTCTATCTGAAATTTCTCGAAGAAGAATTGCCGCGCAGCAAAGGAACCGTGCTGCCCGGCGTGCGGAAGTTGCTGGAGAAATTCGCGCCGCGGCCAGACACCGTGCTCGGGCTGCTGACGGGCAATCTCAAACGCGGCGCGGAATTGAAACTCGCGCATTATGACCTCTGGCATTTCTTCCGGTTCGGCGCCTTTGCGGACGATCATCACGATCGCAACGAGCTCGGCGCTTTTGCCCTGACGCGCGCGGAAAAAGAAACCGGGACGAAATTCGACGCCGCCCAGGTGGATGTCATCGGCGACACCGGACATGACATCGCCTGCGGGAAAGCGTTTGGCGCGCGCACGATTGCGATCGCGACCGGTTCCTGGCCGCGGGAAAGATTGGCTGAGTCCGCGCCCGATTTTCTCTTCGACGATCTCGCGGATGTGGATGGCGTGATCGACACGCTCGGCTGGTGAACGATTGACGCGCGGCCGGAGAGTGACATCTTCCTCCACCCCATCGCCATGACTTTACCCGACGCTCCGAATGTTCTTCCGCTCGAAGGCGAAATCGATCTTCACGTCTCACCGCGCGTGGCCGCTTCGCTCAGCGCGATCATCGAACAAAAGCCGGGCCGCGTCGTGGTCGATCTTTCCGGCGTCAGCTACATCGACAGTTCGGGGCTCGCGGTCCTGATCGAAGGAATGCAGAACGTGGAAGCCTACGGAGGAAAATTTTGCCTGGCTGGTTTGCAGGACAAGGTGCGGCCCATTTTTGAAATCGCGCGCCTCGACCAGGTCTTCATCATTTTCCCTCACGTGGACGCGGCCCTCGCCGCACTCTGAAGCAAAATTTTCAGCGTTCGCTCGACATTGGCGGAGATATCGAAGCCCCTGGCCACTTCGAGAATGCCGGCGTGTGCCTGCTGGCGCCGCGCCTGATCGGACCAAAACAGGAGTGCCTCGCGCAAAGCAGGCACGCCGCAGGGATCATCCACGACGGAGCCGTGGACGCCGCTCTCGATGATCTCGGAGAAACCGTTGGCGCCCGTGGTGATTACAGGAAGACCGGCGGCCAGGGCTTCGAGACAGGCATTCGAAAACGGATCGTAAATTGTCGGAAGCAGAAAAATATCCGCCGCGCCATAAAGCGCCGGCATATCCCGAACCACTCCGAGAAACTGGGCGCGCGCCGATTTAAATTTCCTGCGATCGCCGCGGCCCGCCACGACGAGCCGCATTTCCTTTGCGCTCTTTTCCACTGCGTCGATGGCGAAGCGCAATCCTTTCCGTTCCCAGCCCGAGCCCGCGAACAAAACGGCGATGTCACCGCTCTTCAGACCGAGCGCCTCACGCATTTTTCCACGACTTTCCTCGCCGGGCCGAAACGCATCGACGGGCACGCCGTTGTAAACCACTTCAATTTTCTCGCCCGGAAATCCATACAGCCGCATGATCTCATCCCGCACCATCCGCGAGTTCGCGATGACCCGGCCGGCGCCGCCCTCGAAAAGGGATTTCTCCAGCGCGAGCGTGGCAGCGTGCTTGCGATTCAGGAGACGGCTGAGCTTTTGCCATCGTCCCGCGACTTGCGCGCGCCGCTCCAGCCACGCGCGATGCACGCCGTCCCCCGCCCGATAAACATCGCAGCGCCAGATGCGTTCCAGGCTCATCAACACATCGCATTCCGTCCGCGGCGCGAGCTTTTTCATTTCATCGGCGAACGATGTGGCCGATTCCGATGCGGCGCGCGTGATCGCTCCAAAGGTCCATTCCTCCGGCGGCCAATCTTCCGAAGCATAAAGGCGGACCCGGTGACCCTTCGCCACCACCCCGGCGGCCAGCCGTTTCAGATATCCCTCCGCGCCGCCTCCGGGAGAAAATCGGCGCCGGACAAATCCGATGGTAAGATGATTCGAGGTCGGCACGGAATGGGGACTTTACTTGACTGCAATCGCCACAATACTTGTTAGCCGATGGTGGGTGAAACTTTAAACGTCTCTCCGCCGTCGCCTCTCGCGACTCAGGCCTCCAGCAGCCTGCCCAGGAATTTGCTCTATTCGATCTTTGCGCGGATCGGAGGTTCCGGTCTCGATACGGATGCCTTCGAAACCCTGCGCGCTTCGTATCGCGGCGGATTTCTCGGACGAGCGATTGCCTACGATAATCGGCAGAGGGAAATTCCGGCGCGGCTGATTTACTCGCTTCGCTGGCACCCCGTCCGCCTGATTTCGTTTCTCGATCGCCCTTATTATTATGGGGCGAAAAAGAAATATCTGGATTGGGTCGCGTCGCGCCAGCTTGCCACCGGCCGCTACGATCTTTTCCACAGCTGGTCGGGCGATTGCCTTCAATCCCTGCGCGTGGCGCGCAAGCTCGGCATCCCCTCCATCGTGGAAATTCCCACCTGGCATCGCGACCGCGGAAAGGTGCTGGGCGATCGCGCCGCCACCACTCCGCCGGTGACGGGGCTCTCCCGGCGCGAGCGCTGGAAAGAAGGCCTGCTCCAAACCCGCGAACGTTTCCTGGAAGAATATGAGCTCGCCGATTTGCTCTTCGTCCTTTCCGAAAAAGCAGCCGACACTTTCCGCGTCCAGGGTTTTCCGGAGGAGAAACTGTTTTATCTCCCGCGCGGAGTTGACGTGGAACGCTTCAAACCGGGCGTCCGCCCGCCGATCTTTCGCGCGGTTTTTTCCGGCGCCTTGATTGAGCGCAAGGGGATCCATCATCTTCTCGAAGCATGGCATCGGCTGGATCTGAAAGACGCCGAGCTTTGGCTGATCGGTTCTGTCCACGAAGAGGCCAGGCCGCACCTGAAAAAATATTGGCGCGACAATATCAAGATCGTCGGCTTCGTCCGGGATGTGGAAAACTACTTGAACCAGGGGACGGTCCATGTTTTTCCGTCGCAATGCGAAGGCAGCGCGAAAGTCGTTTACGAGGCGGCGGCCTGTGGCCTGCCGCAGATCACCACGCGGGAAGCGGGAGACGTGGTCAACGACGGCGTGGAAGGAATTTTAGTGCGGCCGGGAGATGTCGGTGAACTGGCCACGGCGATCCTGCAACTTTACCGGCACCCCGAAATGGTCGAACGCATGAGCGTGGCCGCGCGCCGGCGCGTGGTGGAAAATTTTACCTGGGACCATTTCCGCACCCGGCTTCTCGGCGCCTACGAGCTCGCGATGCGGATGAAACGGTAATTTTCCATCCTGCTCCTGATCTTGAGCATGCTCCCGATCCATCCATTGCGGCCGGGATCAGGATTAGGATCAGGAGCAAGAGCAGTAGTCGAATGAACATTCTCCTCATCCAACTGAAGCGGATCGGCGACCTCATCCTGACCACGCCTTCCATCGCGGCGTTGCGCGAAAAATTTCCGAACGCAACGCTCTCCCTCGTCGTTTCGCCCGCGGTCGAGCAGTTGCTGCCGGCAATCCCGGGTATCGACAAGGTCTTTGTCGTGAGAGGAAAAGCCGATGACGCCATGGATTGGATCGCGCTGACCTGGGGCAGGTTCGATTACTGCCTCGATTTCACCCGGAACGATCGCTCG
The DNA here is from genome assembly GCA_041167425.1 of Verrucomicrobiota bacterium. Classification (GTDB taxonomy): domain Bacteria; phylum Verrucomicrobiota; class Verrucomicrobiia; order Chthoniobacterales; family UBA10450; genus AV80. The sequence continues at coordinate 5,999 of JBEEHO010000194.1, forward strand.
TCCTTTCTCACGTTCCTCTCCGGTGCGCGGAAGCGCATCACCTCGGACCACCCGAATCTCCGCACGAAAATCCGGGCCCGCAGTTACAACGAATTCGTGGAAGCGCCGGTGCGTTTGCTGCACACAGTCGATTACCACCTCGCGCTGTTGCAACCCCTCGGCATTGAGAACGCCTCTCGCGCCATTCGCCTCGACTTGCCCGAGGCCACCCTGGCCAGGGCGGAGGGACTCTTACAGACGTCCGGCGCGGAGAGTGAATTCGTGCTTCTTCATCCCGGCTCCGCTCGCGCGGAAAAATTCTGGGAAGTCGATCGTTGGGCGCAGCTGATCGATCATTGCGTGCGCGAACGCCAGATGAAATGCATTCTTACCGGCGGCCGTTCTCCGATCGAGCAAACGCAGATCGCCGCGATCAAGAGTGCGACTGGCTCGAACGTGATCGATCTTTCCGGGAAGACCGATTTGCTTACCCTGGCCGCGCTCGTTCGGAAAGCGCGCCTGCTCGTCACGGTCGATTCCGCCCCCATGCATTTCGCGGCTGCGTGGGAGACGCCGCAAGTCGTCCTTTTCGGTCCTACCAATCCATTTCATTGGCACCCCCGATCCGATTCCGCCGTGGTCCTGATGGGTGAATCCGAGGGGCCCGTGACCGAGTTCAACCCGAAACAGCGGGCCCTGCCGATGAACCAGATCTCGACGAAATCGGTGATCGATGCTATGGAATCGCTGCTGTCGGCTCCGGCGGCGCCCGCGATATGAGTGAACCGCAAGCCGAACCACCCAAACCCTCTTTTTGGCAGCTCCTCCGCGCCGGATGGGGTCCGTACAAGCGGCTTTACGCGTATGTGAAGCCGTATCGCGCCCGTTTCATCCTGGGACTGGGGCTCGGTTTCGCCTTTGGCGTGATCAGCAATGGAATGATGCCGCTCGTCATCGCGAAGGTGACTGGCGCGGTGTTTCAGGGAGGGACCCCGACGGCTCAGCAGTTCATGTCTGACACCGGGATGCTGAACAAAGGCCCCAAGATCAATTCGATCCTCCTGATCTGCCTGCTGATCCCCCTGGTGATGGGGGCCCGCAGCTTATGCGCCTACGGCAACGCCGTCTGCATGCAATGGGTGAGCAACAAAGTAGTGACCGACGTCCGCAATGAGTTGTTTAGCAAGATGGTGGGGCACTCGATGGATTTTTTTAACAAGATGCGCTCGGGCTTTTTGATGTCGCGCATCACCAACGACACCCGGGGAATGCAGATGGCCCTCTCCAGCATCAGCAGCGATCTGTTCAAACAGCCGGTCGCGATCATCAGCGGCATTTGCGTCCTGCTTTACATGGATTGGCGGTTTACCCTGGTGACTCTCGTGCTTTTTCCCTTCTGCCTGGTGCCGATCATTCTCTACGGCCGCCGCGCCCGCAAAGCGGTGCAGTTTCAATTCGAGGATATGGGACAAATGGTGATGACAATGCAGGAGACCTTCGCCGGGATCCGTGTCGTCAAATCCTTCGCGCGCGAAAAACATCAGGAAGATTCCTTCCGTCGCAGCAACCAGCTGCAATTTGAAAATATGATGCGCGTCATCAAGAGCATGGAAGCCACTGGCCCTCTGGTGGAGCTCATCGCCGCCTGCGGAGTGGGCCTGGCCCTGATCTATATTTATACCGCGAACCTGAGCGCGGCCCGTTTCATCGCGCTCAATGCCGGCATTTTCCTTCTTTACGATCCGATCAAGACCCTAAGCCGCATGCATATCATCATGCAGCAATCGATCCAGGCCACGACGGAAATTTTCGCCATTCTCGATTCCGAGCCCAGCGTGCAGGATGCTCCGGACGCCAAAGTGCTGACGCATTGCAGCGGTCTCATCGAATTCGATGACGTAACGTTTCGCTACGCCGGCGGCGTGATCGATGCGGTCTCCAATCTGAAACTGCGGATCGAGCCCGGGAAAAGTTACGCGCTGGTCGGCGCGAGCGGCGCGGGCAAGAGCACGATCCTCTCGCTCATTTTACGACTCTACGATCCGACCACGGGGAGCGTCCGCGTGGATGGCCATGATCTGCGCGCACTCGCGCAAAAATCGTTGCGCGAACAAATCGGGCTGGTCACGCAGGAAACGTTTTTGTTTCACGACACGATTTTCAAGAACATCCAGTTCGGCCGGCTCGATGCGACCGCCGACGAAGTGTATGCCGCGGCCCAAACGGCTTTCGCCCACGACTTCATCATCGCGCAGCCGCAGGGTTACGAAACGACGATCGGCGACAAGGGCTGCCTCCTCTCCGGCGGACAGCAACAGCGCCTGGCCATCGCCCGCGCACTATTAAAAAATGCGCCGATCCTCCTGCTCGACGAGGCCACGTCTGCGCTCGATTCGGAATCGGAGAAGCAGATCCAGATCGCGCTCGAAACCCTCGCCGCCGGGCGGACCGTGATCGCGATTGCGCACCGGCTCTCGACGATTTTGTCCGCCGATCAAATCGTGGTGATGGATCAGGGACACATCAAGGAAATCGGCACGCATCGCGAGCTGCTGGAGAAATCGGGCTACTACCGGCGGCTTTACGACATGCAATTTAATCGCCACGACGAAGGCGAAGGCCTGGCCGAGACCGGGGTTTTGGTCGAGGCGATTGGATAGCCTCGATTCGGCGGTCATGAACCGCCGCTATAGAAACCCGCGTCCTGTGAGATCATGAAATCGCGCCACCACTTGTTCGTAGTCTCGATCGCTCAACACCGGCTCGAGGAGAGTTCCAGCCGGGGACCCCGGCAGGGGGACCCACGATCGGCAGCCGCCGTATTTTGGCGCATCCGGCAAGATCCAGGTCGGCGCCAGGCGGAACACGCGCACCAGAGCCACGTGCAAACCGGGAGCCTTATCGTAGTCGAAGCGCTCCCGCACTACCGCTGGCTGCAAAATGTGAAGGGGCTCCAGGGCGGCTGCCGTCTCCCACGAGGTGATGTGCGTCGCGCCAATCAGCTTCGCAAAAAAACCGATCTCGATCTCGCCTTCTCGCGCCTTCGGAATTTCCACGCCGCTGGTTCGGACCTTGCCGATCTGTTCGTGAAAAAACGTCGGGAAAAGAAAAAACTCGGGTTCACGGAAGGCGAAACCCGCGCGGCCCTCGGCGATCCCGCCTTTGCGCAGGATAATGCTCTGGTCGCCCCGCCCCATCGCTTCGCAGACCAGGGCCCATTCCTTTAAACCGGCGCTTTCCATTTCGAGCCCCGCAAACTAGCCTCCCGGCAATGCCGTTCAACATCGACCTGCATACGCACACGTTCTTTTCGGGCGACGGCGTGTCGAGCCCCGAGGAGAACATCGCGGCCGCGCGCGAGAAAGGACTTCATGGCATCGGGGTCACCGATCACAATACCTGCGACGCGGTCACCTATCTCCTCGAAAAAGGGTTGATGCGGGAGGACGGCCAGCCGGTGGACAATTTTCTCGTCATTCCTGGCGTCGAAGTCACCACGGCCGAAGGGCACCTGCTCTGCCTCGGAGCCACGCTGCCCTATCTAAAGGGCAAGCCGGCCCGCGAAGTCTGCGAGATCATTCACGAACGCGGGGGCCTGGCCATTCCCCCACACCCGTACGATCTTTTCCGCGCCGGCATTCGCTATCCCGTGCTGGAGACTTTGCCGATCGACGCGCTCGAAGTTTTCAACGCGGCCACGACCCTGCGGCGTTACAACCGTTTCGCGTTCAAATACGCGCAGCTGCGCGGTCTGCCCATGACGGCGTCGAGCGATGCGCACCATTCCGAGGCCATCGGCACCGCCTACACCATTTTGAACACGGAAAATTTTTCCGTGCAGGGAATTCTCGCGCAGCTGATCAAGAGCAACGAATTGAACCAGCACTATCTGACCCCGCGCGACAGCGTGCGCAAAACCTGGAACAACTGGCTCCGGTTACGGCGCCGCAGGAAATTGCCGGCAGCCAAACCAACGGTGAACGTGGACGCCTGAGATATGGCGGCGTACGTGATTGTAGAAATAGAAGTCACCGATCCGATCGGCTACGAAGAATATAAGAAGAGCGCAAGCGCGACCGTGCTCCAACACGGCGGCAAATACATCGTCCGCGGCGGTGCCACCGAAGTTCTCGAGGGCGATTGGAAACCGAATCGCATCGTCGTTCTCGAATTCGAGTCGATGCAGCGCGCCCGGGATTGGCTGGAGTGCGAGGAGTATTCCGAGCCGCGCAAAATGCGGCATCGCACGGCCAGGACAAATATGATCCTGGTCGAAGGCGTGTAGGTGGATCGAGCGCTCCGCCTAGGAAAACAGCGCGCCCAGCGCTTCCGGATCCGTCACCGGCGCCTGGCAGGTAAAGTTCTCGCAAATGTAAGCAGCCGATTTTCCCTTCACCGGCTTCATGCCGCGCAACACTTCGAGCTTTTCTTCCAGATGCCGATGGCCTTCCCCGCCATCCGCCAGAAGCAAGATCTTGTTCGGAATGAAATGGCGATGCACTTCCGTGAGGAGGGCACGTGTTCCCTTCGAATCGCGCTCTCCTTCAATCACAATCTGTCGCGGCCTCGCTAAACTAAAATCGAGCGCGACCAGCATCTGCGGCATGGCGCTGGGAAAATGGCCGATCTGTGGGCTGAAAGCGCCGATGGTTTTTTCGGCGCGTTCCCGCCAGCGTGTCTCGTCGCGAAACTGCGCGAGCCGCAAAAGGTTGAGCGCGGCAACCGAACTCGCGGCCGGTTCGGCGCTGTCATTATCTTCCTTCATCCGCAAAAGGATGCTCGCATCCTGCCCAGTCCCACTGAAGTAACCGCCGCGGATTTCATCGAAGAAGAGTCGGTCTTGTGTTTCCTGCAGTTCGCTCGCGAACTGGAGCCAGCTCACGTCGAACGAAGCCTCGTAGAGATCGAGCAGACCTTGAATGACGAAGGCATAGTCGTCCGCAAATCCTTCCACTTCGCTTCGGCCTTCGCGATAATTTCTGACCAAAACTTTCCGCGCTTCGTCATAGAGCTGCGTGCGAATGAACGCCCCCGCGCGCGTCGCCGCATCGAGGTATGCGGAGTCGCCCAGCACTTGCGCGCCTCGCGCGAACGCTGAGATCATCAGGCCGTTCCACGCCGTGATGATTTTATCGTCGAGATGCGGTCGCGGACGTTTGGCGCGAACAGCCAACAGCGCCGCGCGCGATGTCGCCAGGTTCTCGTGCACTTCCGCTTCGTCCTTCCGGAAATGTTTCGCGGTCTTGGCTACCGATCCGAGTTCGATCAAGATGTTCTTGCCGGTGAACTCGCCGTGCGGATCGCCGCCAGGCGCAACATTACCCTCCGCTTTGACGGAGTAGTGGAAATTGAAGATCTCGGTGGAGGGACCAAGCGCCGCTTCGATCTCCTCCTTGGTCCAAACATAGAAGGCACCTTCTGCTTTCTTCTGCGGCCGCGGTCTCTGACCGCCGACCGAATCACGTGCAGCGAACTCCTCCGCTTGGCGGTCAGAGGCCGCTCCTATGGGAATCACACTATCGGCGTCCTCCGCCGAAAAAAATCCGCCTTCCTCCGCGGTCATGTCGCGCCGGACGTAATCCAGAATATCTCGCGCGGTCTCTTCGAAGAGCGGCTCACGCGTGATTTGGAAAGCGTCGAGATAAGCGACCGCCAGCTGCGCCTGGTCATAAAGCATTTTTTCGAAATGCGGCACGTGCCAGTAGGCATCCACCGAATAACGGTGAAAGCCGCCGCCCAGGTGATCGTGCATTCCGCCCGCCGCCATTTTGCGCAGAGTGAACAAATTCATCTCGAGCGCATGCCGGCCGCTGACTGATTCAGGCGCCCGCGCGTAAACGCGGGCGAGAAAATTCAGCGTGACCGGGCGCGGGAATTTCGGCGCGCCCCCGAAGCCGCCCTCGTGCGCGTCGTAACTTCGCGCGATCTGTTGATACGCTGCGTCGATTGTCGCCGCACCGAGCTGCGTTGTGCTGCCCGCGCCCGACTGAGCCTCCGCCAGCGCCGCGATGATCTTCGTCCCCTGCTCCGCGATCTTTCCGTGATCCTGTTTCCACGCTGCCGCGATTCGCTCGAGCACCTTTGTAAAAGCGGGCTGCCCATAGCGGTCCTCGGGCGGAAAATAAGTTCCGCCAACGAATGGCTTCAGTTCAGGTGTGAGCCAGACACTCATGGGCCACCCGCCGCCGCCCGTCGTGGCCTGGACGAAAGTCATATAAACGCGATCGACATCGGGCCGTTCTTCCCGGTCGACTTTGATGTTCACGAACTCGCGGTTCATGACCGCCGCGACCTCAGCGCTCTCGAACGACTCATGCGCCATGACGTGGCACCAGTGGCAGGTCGAATATCCGATCGAAAGAAAGATGGGTTTGTTTTCGCGGCGCGCTTTCGCGAAAGCATCTTCGCCCCACGGGAACCAATCGACCGGATTGTCCGCGTGCTGCAAAAGGTAGGGCGACTTCTCGCGACTCAGCCTGTTGCCTTGGTGCGCGCCTTCCCCGGCAGGTTCCGTGGAGCGTGGTGGCGTCGTCATTAATTATTTTAGCGCCAGCCGTCCCTCTTGTCATTCCGGGCGAAGTCGAGGAATCTTTCGCCGTATCCTGATCGGCAAAAGAGCGAGAGATGCTCGACTGCGCTCGATGTGACCAAGCAATGGATTCCACCCACCTCGTTCTGCTCATCGCTGGGATCACGGTCGTCGCCTTTCTCTATTCGTCAGTCGGGCACGCCGGCGCCTCCGGCTACATCGCGGTGATGACCCTTTGCGGACTTTCCGCCGCTTTCATCCGGCCGACGGCGCTCGTGCTGAACATTCTCGTCGCCACGATCGGTTCGTTTCAATTCTGGCGGGCCGGATATTTCTCCTGGCGCCTGTTCTGGCCGTTCGCGTTGCTGTCGATCCCGGCGGCTTATCTGGGAGGATATATTCCGGTTCCAGCCGCCCTTCTAAAAATCTTCATCGGCGTCGTGCTTCTCTTCTCCGCCGCGCGATTATTTTTTAGCCAGGGCGATCCGCCCGACACTGCGCCGCCGGCGGTGCCGGTCTCGATTGGGATCGGCGCCGGCATCGGGTTTTTGTCCGGTCTCACGGGAACCGGAGGCGGCATCTTTCTCACGCCGCTGCTGCTCTTTTGCCATTGGGCTTCGATTCGCGGCGCGGCCGCGGTTTCCGCTTTGTTTATCCTCGTGAATTCGATCGCGGGCCTGATCGGATTTGTGTCCAGCGGACGGCCCGTTCCCAGGTTCGCCTGGATCCTCGCGGTCGGCGCCGTCGTCGCGGGAACCCTTGGTTCGCAGCTGGGCAGCCGGCGTTTTCCCGTCCGCACGATCTCGATCATTCTCGCGAGCGTGCTCGTCCTGGCGGGCTGCAAGTTAATCTTCACGTAAAGGGCGGCTCCGTTTTCCTGCTCATGATCCTGCTCATGATCATGATCTCTCAGGGATGGCGTCGCCTGAGAGAAAAGATCAGGAGCATGACTGGGCCTTATCCGTTCAGAGATACCTTCGGCGCGCCGTGTGGGCTCCACGGATTCTTTCCATGTCCGGGATCGACGGCCTGACAATACCGCGCCAGCATCTCGCGAAACTCTGCTACGTCCAGGTCGTGCCGCTTCGGCCCAAAAGGCGCCAGGTTTTTTTCCGCGAGCCGGAACAATCGGACCGCCGGGGCGAGCCGCTTCCCGTGTTTTGGATGGGTCGGATGCTCGAAATGCTTTTGCAAATGAACGAACGCGCCCGCGGCCTGGATCAGGCCCTTGAAAAATTGCGCGTCTTCGG
>JBEEHO010000195.1:0-8090 GCA_041167425.1 Verrucomicrobiota bacterium
TCTACACCTCGAACATCTGCGCCATTCTGGGTTTGCGCTCCCTCTACTTCCTCCTCGCGCGCATGATCGATCGCTTCATTTATCTCAAGACCGGCCTCGCCATCATCCTCGGTTTTGTGGGGACAAAAATGATTGTGGCCGATCACTTCCCGATCCGTAACTGGATCTCACTTGTCATCATCATCGTGATCCTCGCGATTACGATTACTGTCTCGATGCTCGCGACGAAAAGGCGGGCGGCGGTCGCGACCTAAAACTGAAGTTGCTTTCCGGCGTCAAAATCGGTTAACTGAAGTAGCCATGAAAACCATGCTTGCCGCTGCGCTCGTCCTCGGCTTTGGCACCTTTGCTTTTGCCGACATTCAGGATCCGCCCTCGAATGATTACGGCCCGACGCGCAAGCTCGGCCGCGGAGTTTCGAATCTGGTTTTCGGTATCGCGGAATTGCCGGTCACCATTGCCCGGATCAATGAGCGTGAGGGTAATTCCGCCGCCGGCGGCTATGGCGTTGTGCGCGGGTTAGGCCGCAGCTACATGCGCTTCCACGCCGGACTTTTCGAAATCTTCAGTTTTCCGTTCCCCGTGAACCGCGGCACCTACTACCCGATCCTGCCGAGCCACATTCGTTACATCCACGCCGGATATGAGGAATTCCCGCCGGAGCTCGGCAACGAATCGAAGTATCCGTACGTGCGTCAGTATTAATCAGGCATCGCGGCCTTCTCTCCGCGCCTGCCTCTAGCTCTTCCTCTTCCTTTTTCTCTCTCGCCCGTCGGTGATTAATTCCGGAGCGAAGAACAAGAGGAAGAGGTAGAGGTAGATTGAAATGGATGCTCGACGTTCTCGAACGGCACTAACCGTCGGCATTCTTGCGATCCTTTATTTCATCGCGGGCAAGCTCGGGCTGAAGCTTGCGTTTCTGCATGCCAGCGCCTCGCCCGTCTGGCCGCCCGCCGGACTCGCGCTCGCGGCTTTGCTCGTCCTGGGTTACCGCGCGTGGCCGGCCATTTTCGCCGGCGCCTTTCTGGTAAACATCACGACGGCGGGAAACATTCTTACTTCGCTCGGCATCGCCACCGGCAACACCCTGGAAGCAGTGGCCGGCGCGTGGTTGATCCAGCGTTTCGCCAGTGGGGCGCAAGTGTTCGACCGTGCGCAAGGCGTTTTCAAATTCGCGCTGGCCGTCATTGGCAGTTCCATCGTTAGCCCCACGCTTGGCCTAACGAGTCTCGCTCTGGCGGGTTTTGCGCCGTGGAGTAATTACGGCGCCATCTGGCTGACCTGGTGGCTGGGCGATATGACCGGCGATCTCATCGTCGCTCCCCTCCTGGTTCTTTGGTATGGCGCACCGACACGGCGATGGGACCGCGCGGCGATTACGGAAGTCGTCCTGCTTTTTATCCTGTTGTTCGTGCTCGGGCAGATGGTTTTTGGCGGCTGGCTGCCCATTTCCGCGAAGAATTATCCGATCACATTCATTTGTGGACCGATCGTCATCTGGACGGCATTCCGCTTTACGCCTCGTGAAACGGCGACCGGCCTTTTTATCCTCTCCGCCCTCGCCGTCTGGGGGACCGTGCATGGTTTCGGGCCATTCGTCGTGGAAAGCGGAAATCAGTCGCTGGTCATGCTCCAGGCTTCCACGGCCATTCTTATTGTAACCGCTCTCGCCCTCGCCGCGGGTATGGCCGAGCGGCGGCGCGCCGAGGCGGCGATCGAACAACAGCGCGCCACGGTCGAGGCTGCGAACCGGACGAAAGATAATTTCCTCGCGATGCTTTCGCATGAATTACGAACGCCGCTGACTCCGGTGCTGGCCGCTCTCGATGTCCTGAAAACCGGATCCGCGCCCGCGGGGGAACTCAACGCCACCCTCGCGATGATGCGTCGAAACATCGAACTGGAAAGTCAGCTCATCGACGATTTGCTCGACCTGACGCGGATCACAAAAGACAAATTACAATTGCAGTTCGAGCTCTTCGACGCGCACCAGGCCATCTCGAATGTGGTCGAAATCTGCGCTTCCGAAGTGAGCGCCAAGAAACTTGAAGTGCGGCTGGACCTGAAGGCCGGCCAATTTCATGTCATGGCTGATCCGGCGAAATTTCAGCAGATCGTTTGGAACCTGGTCAAAAACGCAATCAAGTTCACTGGTGAAAACGGCGCCGTCACCATTTCGTCGGCAAACCATCTGCCAGATATTTTGACGATCGGCGTGAGGGACACCGGGATCGGAATCGAACCCGAAATCATGGCGCGAATCTTCAACCCTTTCGAGCAGGGCGAGCGTTCTTTCCAACGCCGCTTTGGCGGCCTCGGCCTTGGCCTCACAATTTCGAAATCGCTCGCGCAAGCGCACGGCGCTTCACTTATTGCCAAGAGCGAAGGACGCGATCGCGGCGCAACATTTCTTCTCACCATTAAAACTGCCGCTCTCGAGGCGCCCGCCGCCAGTCCTGCATCGGTCTCGGCCCGGAGCGCGCCCTCGAGTTTTCGCATTCTCCTGGTCGACGATCACCCCGACACTTGCGCGGCGCTGACCAGGCTGCTCACGCTGCGCGGTCACCATGTGGAGGCCGCTCCCACCATGCGCGCCGCGATCGCGGCAGCCGAAAACAATGAGTTCGATTTGCTCATCAGCGATGTCGGTCTGCCTGACGGAAATGGGATGGACCTGCTGCGCCAGCTGCACTCCAGATTTCCCATTCCTGGAATCGCAATCAGCGGCTTTGGGATGGACACCGATATCAGCAAGAGTCTCGAGGCCGGTTTTTCCGAGCACCTGGTTAAACCTGTGAAGTTGGAAAAACTCGAAGCCGCCATCGCGCGGGTGATGGTAAACGCGCCTCCGGCGCGCTAAGCTCCAAGCTCCAAGCTCCAAGCACCAGAGAAACACCAAGCTCCAATTTCTCAAAGAAGCCAGGCGCATTGCTTTGATGTTTGGTTATTGGAGCTTCTCTGGAGCTTGGAGCTTGGTGCTTGGAGCTTTTCCTAAATGCGCACAATCGAACTAACGATCCAGGACGTTGCTTTCGGCGGCAAAGGTGTCGCGCGCGATGAAGGCAAGGCCGTCTTTGTTCCATTTACGATCGAAGGCGAACGGATCGTGGCGAACATTACGCGCGAGAAGAAGCAATTCGCCGAAGGCGAGCTGGTTGAACTTCTCGCTCCTTCGCCGGAACGAGCCGTGCCGGAATGTCGGTACTTCGGGCGTTGCGGCGGCTGCAGTTACCAGCACATCAGCTATGCGCATCAACTGGAACTAAAGGCACGGCAAGTCGAGCAGGCGATGCGGCGCATTGGGAAATTAGCGACGCCGCCCATGCGTCCGATCGTCTCCTCGCCTTTGCCTTACGGCTATCGCAACCGGATCACGGTCCACGCCGAAGATAATGTCGTTGGTTTTTATCGGCGCGATGTTCACGAGCTGATGGACATCGCCCGGTGCCCCATCGCGATGCCTGAAGTAAATGACGCGCTCGCGCAATTGCGCGAAGGCAGAGTGCGCGATGGCCATTATACCTTGCGCGCGCATTCCGGGCCGCGCGTCTTTGCGCAGACAAACGACGCGGTCGCCGAAGCCTTGGCCGCGCAAATCGCCGACATCTTTGCCGTAGAAAAGAACAAGCTCCTGATCGACGCTTTCTGCGGCGCCGGATTTTTTCTGAAACGGTTGGGGCCGCAATTCGAACGCGTGGTCGGGATCGATTGGGACCGCTTCGCGATCGAGGCCGCGCAGAAAGATGCCGCCGCGAACGAAGCCTACGTCGCGGGCGACGTCACGACTGAATTGCGCTGGCTCTTGGAACAGAGCGAGCTCGGCTCGACCGCGTTGATTGTCGATCCGCCCGCCACTGGTCTCTCCGCCGAAATGCGCCGGGCCATTCTCGACTCGCCGCCGCAAACGATGATCTACGTCTCCTGCAATCCACCCACGCTCGCCCGCGACGTCGCCGAATTACAGAAGCGCTTCGCCGTCGTCTCGATTACCCCTTTCGACATGTTCCCGCAGACCGCCGAGATCGAGGCCGTCGCGCATCTGAAAAAAGCACCAAGCTCCAACATCCAAGCTCCAAAGAAGCTCCAATAACCAAGCTCCAAACAGGGTGTGATGCCCCTTTTGAAGTTTGGAGCTTGCTGTTTCTCTGGAGCTTGGTGCTTGGAATTTGGAGCTTCCCGATCACTCCGTTCGCAACGCTTCCACCGGATTCAGCAAACTCGCTCGCCGCGCCGGGAACAGGCACGCCAGCAGCGCCGCGAAAGCAAGCACCACTCCCGTGCCCAACAGCAAAATCGGGTTGTGGGCCGAGACTTGGTAGAGCTGCGCGGCGATCAGTTTGCCGAGCGCCAGAGAAGCAGCTAATCCCACCACCAATCCAAACACTACCGGCGTCATTCCTTGCACCACCACCAGCCGCAACACATCCATGGTCTGCGCACCGAGCGCCATGCGCACACCGATCTCCCCGGCGCGTTGCTCAACGGTGTAAGCCACCGCGCCGTAAATGCCGACTGTCGCCAACAGGAGCGCGACCGCCGCGAAAACGCCCAGCAAAACCATCATCAACTTCGCCTGACCAAGCGCCTGCGCCATGATCTCGCTCACCGGCTGCGGCTGAATCAGCGCGAGGCCCGGATCGATCGTCTTCAGCGCGGTCTGCACTGATTTTGTCACGCTATCCGGCGGCAAGGGACTGCGCACCGTTATGGTGAGGAACGGAAAATTCTCCTGCGCGAACGGCCGATAGAATTCCATGTCGTTTTGCTGGTCGAGCCGCGCCGAGCGCACATCGCCGACCACGCCGACGATCTCGACCGGCACGCTGCCGCTGGTAACGAGCAAGGTTTTGCCGATCGGATTTTCATTGCCGAAGAGTGACTTCGCGCCGGAAGCGCTGATCAGGATCACATTTGGGTGGTCGATAATGTCGCGCTCATTAAAATCCCGACCGGCCAGGAGCGGGATGCCCAGTGTTCGCAGCCATCCCGGCGTGAGGTCATTGGAGGGCGCGCCTTTGCGCTCCGCGACGGGCGGAACGTTGCCATCCGCGCGCGTGTAGAGCGTCGCGCCGCCGCCATTGAAGAGCGGAAACGCGCCGCTGATCGCCACCTCTTGCAGACCGGGCGTGGCGCGCAGGGCGTTCGTCATATGCTCGGCGAAACGTGCCCGTGAAGCGACGTCCGGATATTGCGCCTGCGGCATGACGGTGAGCCCGATCCAGAGATTCGCGGGCTTGAAACCGGGATCCTGATGACTCAGCCGCACGAAACTCGCGATGAGCAATGACGCGCCCGCCAGCAGCGTCACCGAAAGCGCAACTTGTGCGCCCACCAAAATTTTGCGGAAACGTTGCTGCCGTGCGCTGCCGGCGGTGCTGCGACCGCCTTCCTTCAGCGCATCGACGATATCGCCTCGCGAGCTTTGGAGCGCCGGATACAAACCCATGACCAGACCGGTGAGCAACGAGAGCGCGACCGTGAACGCGAGCACTGGAAATGAAAGCGACGTCGCCGCGCCGGTTTCGATCGGCAGGAAGTTCGCCGCGAGTTTCGGGACGAGCGGGACCAATTGCCACGCCAGCAGCGCGCCGAGAATGCCGGCGAGCAAACTGATGAGGACGCTTTCGAAAACAAAAAGCCGCAGCACACTCGCGCGCGACGCGCCCAGCGCCATGCGGAGCGAAATTTCGCGGCGCCGGCCACTGAATCTGACGAGGAGCAGGTTGGCGACGTTGCTGCATGCGATGAGCAGGACAAAGGTCACCGCCGCAAGAAGCGTGGCGAAACCCGGTCGCAGATTTTCCGTCACATCCTCGGGCAACGTCTTCACCACGGTGCCGGATTTCGCGTCGATCTTTTCGGGATACTGCGCGCGATAGCTGTTCTCGAGCAATTGCAACGCGGCAAAGGCCTGCTCTTTCGTCACGCCAGGCTTCAGGCGGCCGACCGTGCGCAAGAAGGCGGTGCCCCGCATCATGCGCTCGTGCGAGAAACCCGGAATGAGGAACGGCTTCGTCGTCCAGATATCGGCGTTTGGCCCCGACCACGAGACCGGCAAGGTCGGGATAACGCCCACAATCGTGTGCGCCACGCCATCGAGGGTCAGCGCGCGCCCGACCACGTTCGGATCGCTCCCGAGCCGCGCTTTCCAAAAGCGTTCCGTGATCACCGCGACATCGGCGCCTTCCTCTTCCCCTGGCAGAAACGTGCGGCCGCGCACCGCGCGCAGACCGAGGACATCAAAGTAATTGGCGGTGGTCTTGAACAGCGGGATCTGAAACGGATCGCCCAGTCCGGTGACCGTCGCAGCCAGTCCATTTTCAGCGGCGAATCCGTCGAAGATGGTTTGGCCATCACGGAAATGGAGGTAGCGCGGCGCGGAGAGCGGGAAGTCCACGGTTTGTTCCTTGAAATGCGAGAAGACGTGAAGAACGCGCGCCGGCTCCTGGAACGGCAGCCCTTTCAAGAACAAATCGTTGATCAACGAAAAGATCGCCGTGTTCAGCCCGATCCCGAGCGTGAGCGTGATTACCGCCAGCAGCGTGAACCCCGGCGATTTGCGAAGTTGCCGCAGAGCGAAACGAAGATCAGTCATCATATGAATTTAGATGGTGAAACCGACATGTTTGGATTCTGAAATCTTCGATCCGGCAAAGACTCCTTCCAAGACAATACGACGCCGTTCTTCGATTTTGTCTGTGGCGTGGTCGACCGCATCAAAACCGAAACGCAAGTTGTGAAGTCCGAATCCAATCGCCAAAGCGATGAAGAAGAGCGTGACATGCTCTGGAGGCGCCTCCGGCATTTGGAGCGCCCCATTAGAAAACCACCTTGGAAGATTCCCTCTCTGCCCTCCTCACGCCCACATCCGCGATGCCGCTACCGTCGATGCCCGATCCGCAATCGGCCACTGCAAACCAGCAGCGTCTGGAGGCTGTTTTGCACACGGGCTTGCTCGATACGCCGCCGGAGGAAAGCTTCGACCGGCTGACCAGGCTGGCCGCTAAATTGATCGGCGTCCCGTCGACGTTCATTTCGCTGGTGGATCAGAACCGCGATTTCTACAAAAGCTGCTTCGGTTTTGGCGAACCCCTCGCCACCACCCGCCAGCTCGAAGGCCGCACCTTCTGTCATCATGCGATCGTCTCTTCCTCGCCTCTCTTGATTAACGACACGATGGCGGACCCCGTCTTCCGCGAGATACCCACTGTGCAATCGCTCGGCGTCCGCGCTTACGCCGGCATTCCGCTCATCACCGATGAGGGCCAGGCCATCGGCAGTTTCTGCGCGATCGATTTCGCGCCGCGCACCTGGTCCCCGCTCGACGTCGAGATCCTGACGGAGCTCGCGGCTTCCGCCATGCGTGAAATCAAATTGCGCTCCGCCGTCCGTGCCGCCCAGGATGCGGTCCGCTCCCGCGAGGAAGTGCTGGCCGTGGTCGCGCACGATCTGCGGACGCCGCTGAATTTTATCAAGATGGGCGCGCAGCTCGTCGCCGAAGCACCCGCCGCCATGGAAAATGTGGAACTGCTCGGGCGCGTGCAGGGCGCAGTCGATCTCATGAGTTTGCTCATCGAAGACCTGCTCGAAGTGGCAAAAATCGAAGCCGGCCGGATGTCGATCCATCCCCAGCCCATGAGTCCGCAGGTCCTGATCGACGATGCGATCAAAATGTCCGAGCCACTCGCGCTCCGCCACCAGATGCGGTTGATCGCCGAGGTCGAATCCGGCCTTCCCCCAGTCCTGGCCGATTACGAGCGCATCCTGCGTGTCTTTTCGAACCTCATCGTCAACGCCGTGAAATTCAGCGGCGAAAGCGGCGAGGTGCGGGTGACTGCGGCGCGCGGCCGTGGAACCGTGCGCTTTTCCGTTATCGATTTCGGCCCGGGCATTTCGCCGGAAAACCTGGAACGCATTTTCGATCGTTTCTGGCAGGCCGATTCCGCCGATCGCCGCGGTGCGGGCCTCGGTCTGGCCATCGTCAAGGCCATCGTCATCGCGCACGGCGGAACCATCGCCGTCACGAGCGCCGTCGGTCACGGGAGCAACTTCTACTTCGACCTTCCCGTTTCTACCGCGCTCCCTCCGCG
>JBEEHO010000196.1:0-11257 GCA_041167425.1 Verrucomicrobiota bacterium
GGGTGTTATCCCATTCGCCCGTGCCAATGATGATTCCCATGTGGTTGAATTTCCAAGGATCGTTCGTGTTCGGGAGATAATCGTAGGGGCTGTTGAAATAGATGTTGTCGTCGTAATAGCCGTCGAAAAAATCGCTGATGTCGAACGCGCCGCTGAGGGAGATAAGATGGCTGACTGCGTCGGGATGCCGGAAGGCGATATTAGCGGCGTGATAGGCGCCGAGACTGGCGCCACACACTGCGACCCGGGCAGCCCCGCATTCCCGCCGGGCCAGATCGAACACATCCTGCACGATCACCCGCTCGAACGCATTGTGGGTCCGCATCCGGTCGGCAGGATGAATCTTCTTGTTGTAAAAACTGTCGAGATCGATCGAGTCCGGGCAATAAATCGTGATCTTGCCGCTATCGACGTATCCCGCGATGGCATCGGTCAGTCCGAAGTCCCTGGTTTGAGAGTAGCGCCCAAAAGACGTGGGAAAAAGGACGAGCGGAATCCCACCTCCATCGCCGAAAGCCAGCATCTCGAAATCGCGGCTTAAATGCGGCGTCCACCAGCGAATATAACGTTCGTTCATTTAAGTAAGGGCGATTCAGGGAAACGCCCGCAGGTGCCGCGCGCGGCCATTGAGGTCAATCGATATTACCTACCGTGGAGTCCCGCTCCCTGCCAAGTCCGAAACATCCGCCGCCTCTGGACAACGCGTATCTCTTCGACCATACCTCTTCTGCAAAATGCCGCCGCACACTCTGACCGGAAACATTCAGGAGCACCGCAATTTTCCCTCGAAAATTTTGCGCAATAGCCGGGACGTCCTGGTCTATTTGCCGCTCGGCTACCGCCGGTCCCGCACGCGGCGCTACCCGGTTTTGTATCTGCACGATGGCCAGAATGTTTTCGATGCCGCCACGTCATTCGCCGGCGTCGAATGGGGCGCGGATGAAACAGCGCAGCGCTTGATCGCGGCGAAACTAATCGAGCCGGTCATCATCGTGGCCATCGCGAACACGGGCGAGGATCGCATTCATGAATATGCACCGACACCAGCGCGCATCGATCCATCCAAGCGGAAGCGAAGCAAAGGATTGTTGCGAAGTTACGGGCGTTTTCTCACGGAGGAGCTGAAGCCGTTCATCGACAAAAAATATCGCACGAAACCGGAGGCGGAATTTACGGCACTCGGTGGCTCTTCGCTGGGCGGGCTGGCCACGCTGATTCTCGGGCTTTGGTTCCCCCATTATTTCACGCGGCTTGCCGTCATGTCGCCGTCGGTTTGGTGGGATGATTGCGTAATTTACAAAATTGTGGATGCGCTGGATGAAACGGCGAAGTTGCCGCTGAAAATTTGGCTCGATACCGGGACGCACGAAGAGGGTTGGGAGCGAGCCCGGGAATTGCGCGATCGCCTGGTGGAGAAGGGTTGGCGTTTGTACGACGATCTGAATTACGTGGAAGCCGACGGCTCCGATCACAGCGAAGGCGCCTGGGCGGCGCGGATGGATCCCGTGCTGCGTTTTTTATTTCCTCCGCCGCCGCCAGTGGCGGTGACGCCGCGCCGGTCGAGACTCGATGCCGCGCGGAGTGCGCTCCATTCAATCCTGGCCCGCACGAAACGCCTCGCGACGACGCGGTGATCTGGTGGCGCCGTTCGCAGGCCCAGCCGTTCGCTGTTACTGGATTGGCTTGCCGTAGACTTGATACACGCGCACGAAACCGCCGACGAAATCCCAATCTTTTTGAAAAGCGAAAGCGCGTTCCATGGGTGACCAAATGAGTTCGCGCGGCGCTTCGGGATGGTTTGAATCGTAAACGAGACAACGCTCAGTCGTCGCCGTTCCCGTCGCCGGCTTGCGGGCATAAACCAGGACCGCGTGATTGATGCTCAGATTCGGAAACGTGGAAAGATAGGCGACGAACAATTCACCGCGCGCCAGGGTTTGATCGAGATTGGCGTGCGTGCGCTCCTGATAATTCCGGCTGTGTTCGTAGAACATCCGGATGTTTCCGAACCGGAGATAAGTTGTCCAACCGACGCCGATATTGTCCTGCAGCACCCGGCCGTGCTTCCTGCTCATCGCGCGCAGGTCGGCGTAGCCGGGAAAGACAATTCGTTGGTCCGCCGGCAGGGCTTCCTGCCACGCTGGGCGGCGGGTGACTGCGCGGACGCGTTCGGCCAGGGCGTGATCGTCAAGCGGCTCGCTCTTGGGATCGAAACGGGCGAACTTGCGAAATTGCATCGCCGCGCGGCTCATGACAAAACAGCGATTCGTATAAGGCCGGCGCCGGTTCGGCGCGGCCGACGGCTTTCGCAAATGTGGCAGGCCGTCGCGATATTCGAAGACGGTTTCATTCGCGAAGGCAAACGTGTCGCGATCGAAACGAAAATGAGAGGCGCTCGCGCTCTTCGCCTCCAGCGCGGCGATGAAAAATAAAACGAGAGCGCAACAATTTGCCGATCCCCGGCAACTTCCCCAAGACACTGTCAGGTCGTCGCTGGTGCGGTAGTCGCTTCGACGCCTTCGGTGTACTTTCCGAGCTTTCGGAATTTGTCGTAGCGTTGCTGCAATAACTCATCAATCGGCAGCCCGGAGATGCGCTCCAAATTTTGACGCAAAGCCGTCCCGAGATTTGCCGCGGCAAGATCGTGGTCGCGATGCGCGCCACCTTCTGGTTCCGGCACGATTTCATCGACCACGCCGAGCCCGATCAAGTCTTGCGCGGTGAGCTTTAGCGCCTCGGCTGCTTCCGCGGCGTGGCGTCGATCCTTCCACAAGATCGCCGAGCAAGCTTCCGGACTGATCACGGAATAATAGGCGTTCTCGAGAATCAAGACGCGATCCGCGACGCCAATGCCCAGCGCGCCGCCGGAACCGCCTTCCCCAATCACCACCGCGACGGTCGGCACGCGCAGGTTCATCATTTCGCGCAGGTTCACCGCGATCGCCTCGGAAATATGGCGCTCTTCCGAGCCAATCCCGGGAAACGCCCCCGGCGTGTCGATCAACGAAATAACCGGCAATCCAAATTTTTCCGCGAGGCGCATCAGGCGAAGGGCCTTGCGATATCCCTCGGGATGGGCGCAGCCGAAGTTTCGTTTTACGTTCTCCTTGGTGTCGCGCCCTTTTTGGTGAGTAATCACGACGCAGCGATGGTGCCCGAGTTTCGCGAGGCCGCTCGGCATGGCCTTGTCATCGCCGAAGACGCGATCGCCGTGCAGCTCGATCCAATCGGTGAAGCAACGTCCGATGTAATCGAGCGCGAAGGGACGGCGAATGTGCCGGGCGAGTTGCACGCGCTGCCAGGCGGTGAGGTTGTCGTAAATCGCACGACGCGTTTCGCGGATCTTGTTTTCCATCGCCTCGACTTCGGAATCGAAGTCCAGCTCATGCTCGTCGGAATGGTTCTTCAGATCCTGGAGCCGCCGTTGCAGCTCGAGGATCGGTTTTTCAAAATCCAGGGGATGGGTTTCCATGTGATGGACTGTGAATCGCTAGGACGTCAAATCGGGGCGGACAGGTAATCTCAACCCCGGATGGAATGGGTCAACGTTTTTGCGAGCGGCCGTTTCAGTCCGTAATGGTGACAGCGGTCTTGGTGTTTACAAGGCTGCTCAGCTCTTCCATGTCGGACGCGGCGAGGCCGAGACCGGGCGGCGGCGGCTGTCCCGATTCATCGCGATGCGTGGAATCAGCCTCGGCGAAAAGAAAATAGCCGGGCTGATTCAAACGGATCCAGCGCGTGCTTCCGAGGTATTCCTTTGTCCCGAAGCCGACCCGTTTGCCACCCCTGAAAGCCAGGATCTCCGCGACTTTCGTATTGATCCTCGGCGGCTGCCTGGCGGAAAGCTTCACCGTCTTTACCCGATACCTCTTAAAAAATTGGCCATGATTGAGCAGCACGACCGTCTGGGCTTTGCGCTGGATGAAAACGGAAAAGTCCGGGCGCGAAATCTGGAGGACCTGACCCACGCGGAGCATGGTGTTGTTCAAGCGGTTCGTGCGCAGGATCAATTCCGGCGTGGTCTTCATTTTCGCCGCGATTTTTGCGAGCACGTCACCCCGGCGCACCAGGTATTCCTGTTTTTCCGGCGTGTGGTAATCCGAGAGCAGGATGTCGGTGTTCACTTCGCCCAGGAGATCTTTCACCTCCTCGGTGTGGAGGCCGTTGGGATATTTTTGGAGCAGGAGAATCAGGGCATCGCGCGCCTCGGTCAGCCGGCCTTCCTGGCGGAGTTTGGCCGCGGCCTGAAATTCCGGCAGGCTGAAATCCGGCACCGGCTCCGCCGGAATCTCGCCGCTTTTCTCGGCGCGCATGGTTCGCTCCGGCTTGACGAAAAGATCGTAGCTAAAGAACGCGGCCCCGCCGAAAACGATCACCGCAAGCAAGAGAACGAAAAGCCATTTCATGGTCCGGGATCAAATAATGAATCGTGTCGAAACCATGGCCGCGCGTCCTGCCCGGTGATGGCGGCGACGCCGACGATGGCCTGCGGCGCCTGACAAGGCCGTCCTAGGAAAAAGTCTCCCAGGCGGCAGGTTGAGGCAGCGGGTCGCCTCCCTTCCCCCACGTGAAGTGGCAATCCTGACAATAAAATTCCTTGGGAAAAATCTTCAGCGCGAAAAGGACGCTCGCGATCGACGGAGTGAGAAACTTCCGGGTCAGCTGCGGATATTCGATCCGGGGCGATTTGCATTGCGGGCAGCGGATGGCCGTGCCGATTTCCGGATCGTTCGACTCCCATTCCAACATTAACTTGTTGGCCGCTTCGAAATCCTCCTCGGTCACCAAGACCTTGGCGCTTGCCTCCGGCTTGGACATGAAGACGGCCTTTTGCAGATGACCTTCGTTATGGACATCGGCTTTTACGCCGGCTTCCTGCAGCCGCGACTTGAGATGCTTGGCCTGGGAGGGCTCGTTGAATGTGGCAATCGTCACCATAATTTCGTCTGGCCCGAAGGGCGGTTCGGTTCCTCATCAAACATCAACTACTGGCCGAGTGCAAGATTCGGTGGAGGAAACCATTTGTAGACCATGAAATAAACCAGCACGCCGGTGATGGAAACGTAAAGCCAGATCGGCATGGTCCAGCGCGCAATGCGCGTATGCCGTTCCCAGCGTCGCCGGAAGACCGGAATGAGCGTGAGGATGACGAGCGGCAGCGTGACGAACGCGAGGAGGATGTGCGAAATTAACATCGCAAAATACAGCGATCGCACGATTCCTTGCGCGGTGAACTGGGTGGATTTCTCTCCGACGTGCACGTGATAGGTGACGTATCCGACGAGAAATAGCGTGGAGGAAATCACGGCGGTGATCATGCAGGCCACATGCCGGCGCCAATGACCGCGGCGGATCAGATACCAGCCCCAGGAAATAAAGATCGTGCTGATGAAATTGAGCGACGCGTTGGTGGCCGGCAGGTCGGATATCTTCAAGAGGGGCAGAACGTCCAACGTCCAACGTTCAACGTCCAACGTTCAATTGCGGAGTAGCCGGCGGATCCAGATCTCTCACCGCCCCGAATGCAAAGGCGGCTGCCTCCCGATTGAAACATTGGACGTTCAACGTCGGACGTTGGACGTTTCTTCGTGCCTCCGTCACTCTTAGAACCAAGGCCGCCATCACTGGCGCGGCAATTCTATCGCCGCCGATCGAAGTCACATCGCTCGGGTGCACGAGCGCTGCGCTTTTTTCTCTTCGCCACGATGGTCGCGCTGGCCTGGAGCGGTTGGTACCTGGCCAAGCGCGGTTTCGGACGGCAATGGCGCGATCGCGTGGTCGAAGAACTGCACAAGCGCGGCGTCGAAGCATCGGTGCGCCGGCTCACCCTCGATCCGGTCCGTGGCCTGATCGCACAGGACGTTCGAATTTTCGATTTCCAGAATCGGGAGAACACGCTCGCCGTCATCAGCGAAGTAGCGCTGGATATTAATTATGCCGCGCTCATTCATCATCAGCCCTTTCTAAACGCTCTCGATATCCGCGGCGCTGAGCTGACGATCCCGACGCCAGGGGCGGGCCTGACCGCGCCGAAGGCCCAGCTCACCAGTTTCCGTGCGCACGTTTATTTTCCGCCGGAACAGATCTACGTCAGCCAGGCGGAAGGTTTTTTTTGCGGTCTGCGAATTTCGGCCACCGGCCAGTTGATCAAACGCAACGACTACCAGCCCTCCGGAGAAATTTCCGACGAGGATTGGCGGCAGCGGCTGACGCTGCTCCAGCGCGCGACCGAAGAGCTGCATCGATGGAAGTTTTCGGGTGAGGCGCCCACGCTGCAGATAAAATTTTCCGGCGACCTTTCGAAATTCGAGACGGCGCGCGCGGATGCGACCTTGCGGGGCGATCGGTTGCAGCGCGGATCGTACGAAATGAAGAACCTTTCCGTGGCAGCGGAGTGGACGAATCAGACCCTCAGCATCAACCACTGCGAATGGTCGGACAGCGCCGGCAATCTCTCCGGCCGAGCGAGCTGGAGCCGCGAAACAAAAATCGCGGATTTCCAGGCGCGCAGCACTCTGGACGCAAAACAGTTCCTGGATGCGTTCGGTTTCGGGGCCCTGGTGACGGATCTCTCGCTCACGACTCCGCCGCTGCTCGAGCTTTCGGGCTCGTATGATTTTTCCACCGCCCGGGCGAGCCTGATCGGCCGCGCGGCGCTCGATAATTTCACCTACAAAACAGTGCCACTCCTGAAGCTGACCGGGGATTTTTCCTGGGACGGCGGGCGCGGGATGTTGCGCAATTTTCGCGTGCGGCATGAGTCCGGCGAGCTCACGGCGGATTTACTCGAAGCGCCCAACGATTTTCGCCTCAATCTCGAAAGTGCGGTCGATCCGGTTGTGCTGCGCGCGATCGCAACGCCGGAAATAGGCCGGTTTCTGGCGGAATGGGAATGGTCGCGCCCGCCGGCACTGAAACTGGCGCTGCGCGGCACCAGCCGTATGCCCGCAACGTGGTCGGGTGAAGGCACGGTCGCGCTTCAGCGAACGCGCTTTCGCGGCGTTTGGATGAACGACGCCAACGCAAAGGTGCGTCTCAAGAATGGCGCGATCACGTTCGATAATCTTCGAGTGACCCGCGATGAAGGCGCGGGCACCGGAACCATCACCTACGATTTCGTCAAGAATGAGGTGCGACTGACCGACGTCAGATCCACGCTCCGGCCGACTGACGTTATTTTTTGGATCGAGCCAAGACTCTTCAAGGAAGTCGCGCCCTACAAGTTTCGTCAGCCGCCCAGTCTTGTCGCAAACGGCGTCATTCATTTTGGCGCACCGAACGATCATCTCGAAATCACAGTCGATGCGCCCACTGGAATGGATTACGTCTTCCTCGGCAAAACGCTGCCTTTCGACCGCGTTTCCGGTCACCTTCTCTTTACGGACAACCGGCTTCAGCTCAGCGAAATCGCGGGCACGCTCTTTGCCGGGACCATCCGGGGCGCAGCGGATATTTCCCTGGCGAAAGGCGATCCGCATTATCACGCGAACCTCGCCGTCGATGGCGTCGATTTCCCGCGCGTAGCCGATCTCTATTTCAAATATCAAACCTCGCGCGGCCGCTTGAGCGGGACCTATGATTGGACCGGTTTGGGCAGCGAAGCCCGCAGCATGCGAGGCGACGGAAGCGTGAAAGTGACCGAGGGCGACATTTTTGCGATCCCGGTCTTCGGTCCGCTTTCCGGTCTGTTAAATGCCATCATACCGGGCGCCGGCTACAGCCAGGCGCACAAGGCGAACGCCAGCTTCACCGTCAAGGACGGAGTGATCCACACCGAGGATTTCAAGGTCTCGGGGAAACTTTTTGGAATGATCGGACACGGCGACGTGAAATTTCTTGAAGACAAACTGGACTTCGATATCCGGATCGACGCCGGCGGTCCCGCGGTGCTGCTGACGCCGATGTACAAACTTTTCGAATACAAAGGAGAAGGCACCATCTCGAAGCCGAACTGGC
Source organism: Verrucomicrobiota bacterium (assembly GCA_041167425.1). Lineage (GTDB taxonomy): Bacteria > Verrucomicrobiota > Verrucomicrobiia > Chthoniobacterales > UBA10450 > AV80. The sequence goes on from JBEEHO010000196.1 coordinate 7,957, forward strand.
ACCCGAAGAGATTCTGAGAATTTCGGATTGCGGAGACCGGATTTCGGAGAGAGGGAGCCACACTTTCCCGATGCGCAAATCAGCAGTCTCAATCCCGGCCCGAACAAAACAGAAAGGGCGGAGCAATCTCTCTCGCGTCCGCCGCGATCAATCCGCAATCCGAAATCCCAAATCCGAAATTCTTCTGGGTGCCCACATGTCGATCGGCGGCGGGGTGCATCGCGCGATCGAGCGCTCGTGCTCGATCAAATGCACGGCGATGCAGATTTTCGTGAAGAACAATATGCAATGGTTCGCCCGACCGTTGCTGCGAGAGGAGATCTCGGCCTTTCTCGATCACGCCCAGCGTGGAGAACTGCAGTCCGCTTTCGCGCACGCCAATTACCTGATCAATCTCGCTGCCACCAATCCGCAGTTCCACGCCAACTCCCTCCGCGCTCTTTCGGAGGAGCTGATCCGCGCGGATCAGCTGGAATTGCCATTTCTGGTTTTGCACCCGGGCGCGCATCTCGGCGCCGGAGAGGAAGCGGGCCTCGCGAAGATTATCGATTCGATCGATCGGGTCTTCGCCGGTTTACCGAATAACAAAACACGCATCGCGCTGGAAACGACGGCGGGACAGGGCTCATGCCTGGGACATCGCTTCGAACATCTCGCCGCCATTATTGCGAACGTGCGCGAGCCTGAACGGCTCTGTGTATGCCTCGATACCGCGCATGTCTTTGCCGCCGGTTATGAGCTGGCGACGGAGAAATCGACGGGAAAGATGTTCGCCGAATTCGATCGCACGATTGGGCTGGACCGGCTGGTGGCCTTGCACCTGAACGATTCCAAAACGGCTCGCGGCTCGCGCGTCGACCGGCACGAACACATCGGGGAAGGTCAGATCGGGTTGGACGCGTTTCGTTTCATCATGCGCGATCGCCGTTTCGGAAAAATCCCAAAGGTGCTCGAGACCCCAAAAGGAAAGGAGCTCAAGGAGGACGTCGTGAACATGCGCACGTTGCGGAAGCTGGCGGAGACGAAGACTCGTTAGGTTGAGAAACGCCGCGAGTTCAACGCCCGGTCGCTGCGTGTCATCCCGAGCCGCGCAAACGGCGAGGGACCTCACAGTTGCTATCGGTCACGCCAACCTTCGCTCGTGTGAATGAATGTACGACCGGGGGGTCCCACGCCGTCTGCGCGACTCGGGATGACACGCTGGCCGGCATCAACTGCGTTACGGCTTCGCGCTCTGCGCCGTGCCCTTCGTCCATTGATCCACCCAATCGTTCACCGTCTTCCACCAGAGCCGCGAGTTTTGCGGCTTCAGCACCCAGTGCCCTTCGTCCGGAAAGTACAACATCTTCGAGGGCACTTTCAGTCGCTGGAGCGTGGTAAAAAGCTGAAACCCCTCTGAAACATCGAGCCGGAAATCGAGCTGGCCATGCACCACCAGCGTCGGCGTCTTGAACCTTTCCGCAAAGAGATGCGGCGAAAATTTGCGGTAAAGCTCGCGGTTCTTCCAGGGCGGGCCTTTGAATTCCCACTCATTAAACCAAAGCTCCTCCGTCGTTCCATACGCCGACTCCGTGTTGAAGACGCCGTCGTGCGACACGATGCACTTGAATCGATCGGTGTGGCCGAGGACCCAGTTCGCCATGTAACCGCCGTAGCTCGCGCCGAGCGCCGCCTCGCGCGTCTTGTCGATAAACGGAAACGTTTTCTCCACGTAATCGAGACCCTTCATCAGGTCTTCATATGGTTTGCCGCCCCAATCGCCGCTGATCGAATCGGTGAACTTTTGTCCGTAACCAGTCGAGCCGTGGAAGTTGATCATGACCACGACGTAGCCGTTCGCGGCGAATAACTCGCTATTCCAACGATACGACCACGAATTTCCCCAGGCGCCCTGCGGTCCACCGTGGATCAGGAACTTGAGCGGATATTTCTTGCTCGCGTCGAATCCCGGCGGCTTGATCAGGAAGCCCTGCACGTCGTCATTGGCCGCGCCTTTGAACGTGAATGCTTCCATTGCCGGCATGTCGATCTGCGAAAGCAGCGCGTCGTTCATGTGGGTGACGGCACTGGCCGTGACCACGTCCTGCCCGTGACCCGATGCATTTTCGTACTCGGAGATTTCGATTCGTGCGATCTCGGAGGGTGCAGCGACCGAAACGCGACTGAGGAAAAGCGTCTTCCCATCCTTCGTGAACGCGGGGTCATCCCCATGCAATCGCACCACTTCTGTCGGTTCCTTATCGGTGAGCGCCATCTCCCAGATCGGCGACTCGCCGTGATCTTCAGCCGCGAAGAAAATCCTCTTTGAATCCGGCGCCCACGTCATGCTTCCAACCGATCGATCGAAATTCCCGGTCAGGTTGCGCATCTGTCCGAGCTCTCGCTGATAAATGATGAGCGACTCCTTGTCCGCCTCAAAACCGGCTCGGGCCATTGAGCGCCAGGCCAGGTGTTTTCCGTCGGGCGAATAGACCGGCGTGTTATCATTCCCGGGACTGGAGGAAATTTTCTTCGGCGTTCCGCCCGCCATCGGCACCAGGAAGATTTCGTTGTTGGTGCTGGTCGCTTCGACTTCATCGATGTTGCTGGTGTAGGCGAGTTCCTGGCTATCGGGCGAAATGGCATACAGGTCCTGACCACCGAGATTGAACGGCGGCACGTCGTGGTCGCCCGGCGTGAGATCGCGGGCCGCATTCGGTTGCGCTGCGTCAGCCTCGGCGCTGACGACAAAGAGATGGCTACGCTTGAATTCGGTGTAGCCCGTCCAATGCCGGTAGAGCAGCTTCGTGAAAATCTTTGCCTTTACTTTGCTCTTCGCGAGTTCGTCATCGCGTTGCTTGTTCGCCGCGTCATCTTTCGCGTCGGGATAAACCGACGAGAGAAACACGACGTTCTTTCCGTCCGGCGACCAGATCGCGCCGTCCGCGCCGGTTGAGATATTCGTCACCTGATGCGGCTGGCCGTCGAGACCGCCGCTCTCCGGAGTGAAATTGCACATCCAGATTTGAGTCGGATCGGTCGCCTTCGAAGTCCAGATCAGGCGTTTGCCATCAGGGGAAAAACGCGGTCGCTCTTCGGGATTAGTGGTTTGATTCAAACGCCGCGCTTCTCCGCCCGCCGCGGGCACGATCCATAAATGCGAAACCTTTGTGTTCGCCTCGAGATCGACATCGACGGCGTCAAACACCACCCATTTCCCATCCGGCGACGGCACGGGCGAGCCGACGCGCCTGAGCTTCATCATGTCTTCGAAAGTGAAGGGCCGCCTGGCGCCGGTGGTCGAAGCAGTTGATGGCGTTTG
>JBEEHO010000197.1:0-9597 GCA_041167425.1 Verrucomicrobiota bacterium
TCCGCACATAATCCATGATGCCGAGGTTGCCGGAGCGAAACGCATCCGCCATGGCCTGCGGCACCAGCGCCTCCGCCTCCACGACTTTTGCCCGCATTTCCTGCGTGCGCGCGCGCATCTCCTGTTCGACCGCGACCGCGGCCGCGCGCCGCACTTCCGCCTTCGCCTGGGCGACGCGTTTGTCGGCTTCCGCCTGTTCGGTCTGGAGTTTCGCGCCGATGTTTTCGCCCACATCCACGTCGGCGATGTCGATCGATAAAATCTCGAAAGCCGTTCCGCTATCGAGACCTTTCGCGAGAACGGTCTTCGAAATGCGATCCGGATTTTCCAGCACATCCTTATAAGAAGCGGCCGTTCCGATCGAGCTGACGATCCCTTCGCCTACACGGGCGATGATGGTCTCCTCGGTCGCGCCTCCGACGAACCGGTCGAGATGCGAGCGCACGGTCACGCGCGCCTTGACCTTCACGCCGATGCCGTCCTGCGCCACGCCATCGATGGTGGTGCGGCCCATCGCGACGTTCGGGCAATCGATCACTTTCGGGTTGATGCTCGTGCGCACGGCTTCGAGCACGGTTTTCCCCGTGCCTTTGGTGGCGAGGTCGATCGCACAGGCGCGGTTGAAATCGAGCGAGATGCCCGCCTTGTCCGCGGCGATCAGGGAGAGGATGACGTGGTTGACGTCACCGCCCGCGAGGTAATGCGCTTCGAGCGGATCGCTCGGAATGTCGATGCCGGCTTTGACGGCGGTGATGCGGTTATCGACGATCATTCCGACGGGCACTTTGCGCAGCCGCATGCCGACCATCTTGCCCAAACTGACCGGCGCATTCGCGATGCGCGCGCGAATCCAAAGGCCGAAGAAATTGAAAAGGACAATGCAGAGAATGAATGCGATTAGCGCGATGACTGCGACGCCAACAAAATAAAGCGATTCCATGGAGCGGAGATTAGCGTCGGGGATTCAGCGCGGAAAGGCTAATCGCAGTTGGAGCCGGCCCGCTTTCGGTCCGGCAGGCTGCGCGCCGATCCTACTGGCCCGCGTGCGAACCGGCTCCAATAGTCCACCGCGATAATCACGAATCTTTCGTTGCAATTGGGGCGGGACGTAATACGCATTGCGCGTTGTGGAAAATGCGGCAAGAACGCGGGTGGGCGTGGTGGGGGCTTCCGGCTATACCGGCGAGGAGCTGGTGAGGTTGCTCTTGCGTCATCCGCGAGCCGAACTCACCGTCGCGACCTCTCGACAATTTGCGGGAAAATCGCTCAGCGAAGTTTTTCCTCGCGCCGCTCATCACGCGACGGCACAGACATTACGATTCACCGACGCGGCGCCCGTGAAGATTGCGGAACAGGCCGACGTAGTTTTTCTGGCCCTCCCTCATGGCGTGGCCGTCGATTTTGCCGGACCTCTGTTGCAAGCGGGATCGAGAGTCATCGATCTGAGCGCGGATTTTCGGATCAAGAACGCGAAGACTTACCGGGAGTTTTACGCGCACGAGCACAAGGCGCCGGATCTGTTGCCGGCGGCAGTTTACGGCCTGCTGGAAATTTACCGCGACCAGATCCGTGCGGCGCGGCTGGTGGCTTGTCCGGGCTGTTATCCGACCAGCATTTTGCTGCCGGTGATTCCGCTGCTGCGGGAGCGGCTGATCGAGCCCGGCAGCATCATCGCGAACAGTCTGAGCGGTGTAAGCGGCGCGGGCCGCAAGGCCGAGATCGAATATTTGTTTGTGGAATGCAACGAGAGCGCGCGTCCCTATGGCGTCCCGAAACATCGCCATCTCGCGGAGATCGAGCAGGAATTATCGATCGCGGCGGATAAGCGCGTTACCATTCAATTTACGCCGCACCTCATTCCGGTGAACCGCGGAATTCTGACCACGATTTACGGCGCGCCTACGAGTGATTTGCCGGGCGCCGAAAATTGTGCCGCATTTGCCGGGCGGATCGGGGCCGCTTTGCACGCGGCCTACGGCGACGAACCGTTCGTCCGTTTGCTCGACGATGGGAAGCTGCCCGACATCAAAAATGTCGCCGGCTCGAACTTCATCGAAATCGCGTGGCGAATCGATCCGCGCACGGGCCGGCTCATTGTCATGAGCGCCGAAGATAACATCGTCAAAGGCGCGAGCGGCCAGGCCATCCAATGCTTCAATCTCTTGTGCGGATACCCGGAGACCGAGGGATTGCTGTGAACGCTAAATTCTGGGGAGCGCACGCGCCCTCGCGTGCTGATTTCGGCGCCTCGCCGAAATTCTTTGCAGAAAAAGTTCGCCATCGCGAGAGCCAGATTCCCAGCGCGCGACACGCGTGCACTCGCCAGCAATGAAACTTCGCCTCCACCCATTCAACCCAATTCCCGGTTCCATTACCGCTCCGAAAGGTTTCAAAGCCGCGGCGGTTTTTTGCGACATCAAACGAATCGGCACCGGCAAAGGCTCGGAGAAAGGGGAGAAGCGCGATCTTGCTCTCATCGTTTCCGATGTTCCAGCCGCCGTCGCGGGAATGTTCACAAGGAACCAGGTCTGCGCCGCGCCAGTGAAAGTCAGCGCACAACGCGCCGCGCGCAGGTTCTCCCGCGCGATTGTCGTCAATTCAGGCAACGCCAATGCATGTACCGGCGCGCGTGGATTGGCGGACGCCAAAGCGATGACGGAATTCGCGGCGAAAAGTCTGGAGACTTCGCCGCAGCACGTCCTTGTCTGTTCGACCGGCCGAATCGGCGTGCCAATGCCGATGGGCAACGTGAAACGCGGCATTCGCGCAGCCGCGGCTCTGCTGTCGGCCTCGCCCGGGAGCGCGCGAAACGTGGCCGAGGCGATCATGACATCAGACACGCTGCGCAAGGAGATCGCCGTCGAATTCCAACTTGGCGCCACGCGGGTTCGAATCGGCGGCGTCTGCAAGGGCGCGGGGATGATTCAGCCCGGAATGGTTCCAGCAAAAAAATTACCGAAGCCGGGACTGCACGCGACGATGCTGGGTTTCCTCACGAGCGACGTTCTCATTTCGGCGCTCGCACTTCGTCAGTGTCTTAACCAAGCGGTCGAGCAAAGTTTTAACCGTATCACAGTGGACGGTGACATGAGCACGAATGACTCCGTCATCATGCTCGCCAACGGCTCAGCGAAGAACCGACCATTAGTGTGGGTGGGACCGAGGGACCTGAAGAAGGCGCGCAAACTGGATTCGCAGAAGCCAAACCAACTGGAATTGCTGTTAACGTTTCAAGCTGCGCTCAATCACGTTTGCCTCGAGCTCGCGAAGATGATCGTACGCGATGGGGAAGGTGTGACGCGCTTTATTACGTTGTATGTGCACGGCGCGAAAACACCAGCAGATGCGGAAGCGGTTGTCCGCGCCGTTGCGAACAGCACATTGGTGAAAACAAGCTGGTTCGGTGGGGACCCGAACTGGGGTCGCATTCTCTGCGCGATGGGTTATTCGAACGCGAAAGTGGACGAAGCGAAAGTGGACGTCGGTTACAGCCGGGCGGGGCAAAGTAAGATTACGTTCGCGGTGCGGCGCGGCCAGCCCACTCGGATCGGGTTGCAAACCCTCGCGAAGATCGTTGGCGAATCCGAATTCGATTTGCATATTTTTTTGCATGCGGGCCCGAATGACTGCGTCCTCTACGCCTCCGATCTGACGGAGGAATATGTGGAGTTTAATAAAGGGAATGTGAACGATCCCAAGTCGCTGGGCGGATAACTATGGAACAGCATTTATTTCAAATGTGCGCCTCTTCTGTAGCCGCCGCCCTGTGGGCGGCGTCGGGCGAACCTGATGCGCCGCTGAGCTCACGCTTCGCACAGCGAAGCGGCTACAGAAGACGCTAATGCAAGAGATCATCACCAAAGCGGGAACACTTCTCGAGGCGCTGCCGTACATTCAGCGTTTTCGCAGCCAGACATTCGTGGTGAAATATGGGGGCAGCTTCATGGATTCGCCCGACCCGACGGAGCGGCATCGCGTCGCGCGCGAGATTGTTTTTCTGGAGGCTGTCGGGATCAACCCGGTGGTGGTGCATGGCGGCGGGAAGGCGGTCACGCGCGCGGTGGAAGCGGCGGGTCTGACCACGGTATTCGTGCAGGGCCTGCGCGTGACGGACGAGGCCACCGTCAAACTGGTGGACGATGTTCTCTCGCGCGAAATCAACCCCGAAATCGTGAGCGCGATCGAGGAGCTGGGCGGGAAAGCGCGAGGCTTTGCCGGCTCGGAGATTTTTCGCTGCCGTAAATTTACACCTAACGACCAATCCGGGAAGCCGCTCGATCTCGGTTTCGTGGGCGAAGTTTACGAAGTGAATGTGGAACCCTTGCGTGAATGCATTCGCCGGAGCATCACACCCGTGATCAGCCCGACCGCGCGCGGCGATGATGGGCGGATTTATAATTGCAACGCCGACATCGCAGCCGCGCAAACCGCCATTGCGCTCAAGGCGCGGCGGCTCGTCTTTATGAGCGACGTGCCGGGTTTGCTGCGCGATCCGGGCGATCCCGAATCCTTGATGAGTCATCTCAGCGCCGGCGAAGTCCCGCAGTTGAAAGCGGATGGAATCGTGGGGCAGGGGATGATCCCGAAAGTGGATAGCGCGGTCGCGGCGGTTCAGAGCGGGGTGGAGAAAGTGCAGTTCGTGGACGGCCGCGTGCCGCATTCGGTGCTGCTGGAAATTTTTACCGACGCGGGAGTTGGAACGGAGGTGGTGTTATGAAAATGGAAATCGCTGGGGATATGAAAGCGCTCAAGATCGACCGGCTGAGCGACATCAGGAAACTGTTTCAGCAAAATGTCGTTCCTTCCTACGCGCGCTTCGACCTGGCGCTCGATCATGGCGAGGGGAGCCAGATTTGGGACGTGGCGGGGAAGCGTTATCTCGATCTCGGCGGTGGCATTGCCGTTTGCTGCCTGGGCCACGCCAATCCGGAAATCACCGACGCGCTCCTGGAGCAATCGCGAAAGCTTCTGCACGTTTCCAACCTTTATTTTACCAAGCCGCAGGCCCAGCTCGCCGAAGCACTCGTTAGGCTGATCGGGCCGGGACGTTGCTTTTTTTGCAACAGTGGCGCGGAAGCGAACGAGGGACTTTATAAGCTGGCGCGAAAATTCGGGCACGACCAGGGCCGGTACGAAATCATCACGACGAATGGTTCGTTTCACGGGCGCACTCTGGCGGGCATCGCCGCCACCGGTCAGGAAAAGGTCAAAAAAGGTTTCGAACCGATGGTTCCGGGCTTTCGCCAGGTTCCCTTCAACGACCTCGACGCGATGCGATCGGCGATCTCACCGCAGACCGCGGCGATCCTGATTGAAGCGATCCAGGGCGAAAGCGGGATCACGCCCGCGACGGTCGATTATCTTCTCGGGCTGCGAAAACTTTGCGACGAACAAAATCTCCTTTTGCTCCTGGATGAAGTGCAGGCGGGTCATTTCCGCACCGGCCGCTTTCAAAGCTGGCAGCGGATTCTCGAGAACGTTCCGGGCGCGGATGAATTTTCACCGGACGCCGTGTCGATGGCGAAGTCGTTAGGCGGCGGATTTCCGATCGGCGCGTTCTGGGTGCGTGAGCGCCATGCCGAAGTGCTTTCGGCGGGGACGCATGCCACCACCTTTGGCGGCACGCCGCTCGGATGCGCGGTGGCGTTGAAGATTCTCGAAGTCATCGAGCGCGAGCAACTGGCCGATCACGCCCGCCAGCTGGGCGATTTCATGAAAGCGGAATTGCAGCGACTGATCAGGAAATTTCCCGCGGTGCTGAAGGAAGTGCGCGGCGCCGGTTTGATGATCGGGGTGGAATTCCGCAGCGATGCGCCCGGGTTCCAGCCCGCGGAGAAGCCGCCGTCCCTCCAGGTGGTCGAGCGTCTGCACACGCTGGGCGTTCTCACGATTCCGGCCGCCGCTTCGGTGATTCGAATTTTGCCCGCGTTGAATCTGAGCCAGGCTGAAGCAGTCGAGGGACTGCATGCGATCGAAGCGGTGGTGGCTGCCCTGACCGGTTGATTGCATCATGAATGCCGCCACCAAAATGCCTCGGATAGCGCACGCGTCTCGCGTGTGGGTTGCAGCGTCTCGTCGCGACGAATTTTTTAGATCCCGGCTAAGCGAGTTTGGCGACTTGTCGAATCATGCGTTCATTGAAAGTCCGCGCCAGCGGGACGCCGGCGCCAGCACGCGAGACGCGTGCGCTACCCGGAAATGAAAAATCTTCTCAGCATCGAGCAGTTGGACCGATCGGAGATGGAGGAAATCTTCCGGAACGCGACCCTGCAAAAAAAGAACCGCGGTAACCACACCGATTTTCCTCTGCAAGGACAGACCTGGGGACTGATCTTTTCCAAGCCGTCGACCCGGACGCGCGTTTCCTTCGAGGTGGGCGTGCGCGAACTCGGCGGCGAGACGATTTTTCTAAACCCGAACGATATTCAACTCGGACGCGGCGAGCTCATCAAGGATACCGCGCGCGTGCTCGGCCGGATGATTCATGGCGCGATCATCCGCACTTTCGCGCAACGGGACATCGAGGAATTCGCCGAGTTTTCCGCGATGCCCACGATCAACGCGCTGACGGACGAAGAGCATCCCTGCCAGATTCTGGCGGACATTTTCACCATCCAGGAAAAGCGCGGCAGCATCGAGGGAAAGACGGTGACGTTTGTGGGAGATGGCGCCAGCAATACGGCGCGCTCCTGGATGTTTGCGGCGGCGAAGATGAACTTCGAATTGCGTCTCGCTTCTCCTCCGAGATATCAGCCAAAAGCGAAATGGCTGAAGCGCGCGGGTGGCAACGTGGTCTGCCACGCCGATCTGCAGGAGGCCGCGCGCGGGGCTGATGTGCTCTACACCGACATCTGGGTTTCGATGGGCCAGGAGGGTGAGGAAGCGCGGCGCAATGCGGAGCTCGGATCTTATTGGATCAACGACGCGCTGGTGAAACTGGCGAAGCGGGATGTGCTGGTCATGCATTGTCTCCCCGCCCATCGCGGCCAGGAGATCGACGATGCGACTTTGGAAGCGAACGCCGAGACTATTTTCGATCAGTCGGAAAATCGTCTGCACGTGCAGAAGGCGATCCTGGCCATGCTGAAGCTGAAATAGTTTCCGCCATCTATCAGGCCAAGTTTTCGATTTCAAAAAACCAGGGCGTCAGCGGCGGGAGCGGTGGAATCACGAGTCCGCCTTTCGAAATCAGATCCGACATTTCCACGGTAACGGAGATCTTTTCCTCCAGGCGCTCGGTCAGATGCAGCTTCCGAGTGTTGTCCGTCGAAAGCCCGAGGAAATCGAGCGCGCCGGCAGGAAGCGCGATGTGAACATCGGGAAAAGTGATTTCCCGATGCAGATTCACGATGACAAGAAAGCGCTGCTCCGTCGCGGGATCGAAGCGCAGAAAAGCGTAGATCCAATGCCCGCCCGCCGCTTCATCGCCGATGCGCCCAAAGCTGAGATTCGCATTGTTCGCGCGGTTCAAGCCGAAGAACAGGCCGTCGCGGAAGGCCGGTTCTCCCACGAGGCGGATCAGCGCGCCGTAAAAATCGCGCAGCGCTTTTTGCCCCGGCGACAAATCGCCGCCGTCATATCGATGGCCGTTCACCCATTTCACCAGTTCCGGCATCGACCAATAATCGAAGATGCTCGTGCGCGCGTCATCCCCACCAAACCCTTCCGCGCCCGACGCCGGCTCGCCGACTTCCTGTCCGCTGTAAAGCATCACGACCCCTCGTGACATGCCGTAGAGAATCGCGGAGACCGGGCGGCCCACGTCCAGGCCCACTCCGCCCCATTCCGAGGGCGCGGCGAGCCGCACCTCATCGTGGTTTTCCGCGTAGCGAACCGAATTGTGACAAATAAAAGCGTCGCTGATTTCGCGGTCGATATCGTTGGCCCAACCGGAGCCGTCGTAAATTCTTTTCAGCGCGCGGTAGACGGGCGCATCGTAAACCGCGTCGAAGCCCGCGTTCAGTAGATCGAAGAGCACATTGCCCCTGCCCCCGTTGAGCGCAGCCAGCACGGGATCGCTGCCCGGCACTTTGGCCGGATCGTCGTCGTACGCTTCCCCCATGAAGAAAACGTCCGGCTGGCGCGTCCGCGCTTGCGCGATCGCCCACGACCAGAATTCCGGTGGAACCATATGCGACATGTCGCAACGAAACCCATCCACGCCCAGCGCCTGCCAGTGCGCGATCACCTGATCCATTTTTTTCCACGTGTCGGGGATCGGCTTGTCCGGCGCCCATGCATTCGGATATTCGCGCACGGATTTGGATGGATCGGTAAAATCAAAACCGTAATTTAACTTTATCGTTTCATACCAATCGTTGAGGTGCGGTGTCCAACTCACCACGTTGTTGCCGGTGACGCGGCCGAAGGTTTTTTCGCCTTCGAAAAGTCCATCGCATTTTGCCCCCGGGATCTGGCAGGTGGGGCTGATGGGTATTCCATCCTTGCAGGTGGGTAACCGGAGCGGCGGCCCGCTTCCATCCGGCGTCAGGTAGAAGAAATTGTTGTGCGGATTGAAGAATTTCGTGACGTCATCGCCGGTTCCGCCACCGCCGCAACTGCCGAAATTGCAGTCGGGTTTCACACAGGAATCACAACTTCGGGCCACGTGGTTCGGAACCAGGTCAATGATCGCTTTCAGATCGTGGGCGTGCAGCCGCGCGATCAGCTGGGCAAACTCCTGCAGGCGCTCCGCCGGTTCTCGCGCGTAATCCGGGCAGACATCGAAATAATCTTTGATGGCGTAGGGACTGCCCGCCAGTCCTTTCAATAAGTCGGTGTCGTCGGCGGGCCGGCCCACGTCGGAATAATCTGTCGCGCTAGCCTGCTGCAAAACACCCGTCAGCCAGATGTGGGTAAATCCCATGTGCTGGAAAGAGCTGAGCGCCGCGTCATTGATGTCGGCGAATTTTCCCACGCCATTCTCGGCCAGGGTCCCGTTTTGTTTGCGGGTCTCGTTCGTGTTGCCGAAGAGCCTGACAAAAAGCTGGTAGATCCGCGTTCTCGACTTGTCCGCGCCATGACGAGTGCGCTGTTTTACGAGAGGTTCCGGTGAAGGCGAAGCTCCCGCCACCTTCAGATCGAGCTCATAATAATGCGCAATGTATTTATCCCCGGAGCCGCTTGCCACACTGCGATCGGAGCAGCCCCAGAACCAACCCCAGCCGTCGTTCGCTTCGGGATCTTTCGCGTAAATCGCGCAGTCGACTTTTCCGGCGCCGCCGAGAAGCTGGCGCGGAATTCGGAACAGGAACTCGCCCATTTCTTCCGACATCTCAAAGGCATCGGTCATTTCCCGCTCGCTCCATCTCCACCGCTCCCATTTGCGCATAAAACGAACGATCTGCCCCATCCTGATCTCAGCCGACAGAAGGAGATCGCCTTTGAACGGCAGGAAAACGGTCGAGCCTTCAGCATGGCGCGCGAACGGAACGACCGCCGCGCCGATCTCGCGGTGAGTGCCGAGAGCGAGATAAATGGTGAGCGCATTCCCGGCCGGTGATGGCGGCCGATAGCTAACCGTCACTCCCGTTCGCGAAAGAGCGACGCCGATGGAGACATTATCCGGGCCGGCAATGGTTTGTTTGCGCAAGAACC
>JBEEHO010000198.1:0-5305 GCA_041167425.1 Verrucomicrobiota bacterium
GAGGACCGGTCCCAGCTCGCGACAAATCGAAACCGACACCACCGCACCCACCGCCGAACCCATCCCGAGCTTGTTGAATTGAAAATAGGTCTGCGCGGCAAAGACCGCTCCAGTGAAAGCCCCCGTGATCACCACCACCAGCTGCGAGCGCAATCCGATCTCGACGATTTGGTGGAGAAACAAACGCCACCGAATTTTTTGCATGACGACCGAAGCGAAAGTCTCGCTCGCCAGCATCACGACCTCACCCACATGAGTGAAGAACGAGACGACCGGAGAGCCGAAAGCCGTGAAGAGTCGCGCGAACATCGGGCCTTGTTGCGATTCAGTTGACGAGTCGAGCCCCCGTTTAAGCGCCAAGGAGTTGCGTCTTTGTTTTAGGCCGCAGTTCCGGCGGAATCGCGCCCACGAATTTCGGTTCCAGTCCGAGCTTGCGAAACATCGCTCGAATTTCGCGGAAGGTCACCGTGGGTCCTTCGAGCTCCATGTAAACAATGTCATGATTGCGATCGACTTTATAGCGCAACCCTGGAACCGCCTCGATCTCGTGATCCAACTCGAGGATCTTGTTCAAATCGCGGACGCCAGCCGCATAGACTTCCAGTTCCAGCACGGCAGGCATTTTACGAGGTCCGCCGTCTCGATGCAAAACTTGAATCTCAGTAGCCGCCATGTGGGCGGCGCCGATATGGCGCACAGCACTAAACGCTTCGCATAGCGAAGCGGCTACAGAAGCGGCTACAGAAAAATTGCGCCTTCGCGCGGTCTGCGATAAATGGAGGTGTCCATGATCAATCGACCGCTTCGTTTCCTTTTCGCCGCCGAGGTGTTTCTCGCGGTTTTTTTCCTTTCCGGCTGCGACACTGTTTCGCCGGGAATTCAGCAGGCCCGCATCACCGCCGCGCAACATATCCAGACGGAAGCGCCCGGGGATTATTTTATCGGCCGCCGCTATTTCAAAGTCCCGGAATTCAAATTTTGGGGATACGTCCGGCGGCCCGGTCAACCGTGGAGCACGGCGCAGCTGGTCGTCTTCAACGAAAAGCAGAAGCTGGCGCCCGATCGGGAACAGCTCAATTTCGGCGGCGACGCCAATTACGAATACAAACTTTGGGGCAATTTCAGCGGGGACAAGGTTTACGAATCGGGGAGCAATAATTTTTTTCCGGAATTTGTTCTTAAGAAATACGAACTGATCTCCACTAACCCGGCGCCCATTTTCAAAAGTCAGTTCAGCGATCGCGCTCGGGCGGCGACGAAGCGCACCCAAATAGAAAAGCCTGAGTAGCCGCCGTGCCTGCGCGTCACTCCCGGGATCCACTCGCGGAGGAATTTCTGCGCTATCTCGAGGTCGAGCGGAATGTCTCACCGCGCACGCTGACGGCCTACCGGCAGGCGCTGGGAGGTTTTCGCGCCCAGGACAATGCCCGCTCCTGGCGGAACTGCCGGGCGGATGATTTCCGTGATTACCTTTTCGAGCTGATGAAAAAGAGCCAGGCCCGCTCTTACATCCGCCTGCAATTTTCCGCCTTCCGCACTTTCTACCGCTTCCTGGTCGAACGAAAAAATTTCCCGAAAGATCCGGTGCGCGAGCTGCAATTGCCGAAGCCGGAGAAAAAATTGCCGCTCGTCCTGACGCGCCAGCAAATCGACGAGCTGCTGGCCGCGCCTATGAAGGTGACGATCGAGCGGCAATCGCCTGCCTGGATGCGGGAGCGCGACGTGGCCATCATGGAAATGTTTTACAGCAGCGGGTTGCGCTTGAGTGAGCTCGCTTCGTTGAATGTTGCGGACCTCGACGTCTACACGGAGTCGGTCCGAGTCCTGGGCAAAGGGAGAAAAGAGCGCGTTTGTCCCGTGGGAGCGCCGGCGCTGGAAGCGGTTTCGCGCTATCGTTCCGTGGCCAGGATCGAAAGCGGGCCGCTCTTCATCAACAAATCGCGCCGCCGGATTTCACCGCGTTCGGTGTGGCTCATCCTGAAACGCTATTTGCGTTACACTTCGATCCCGATCGCGCTCAGCCCGCATAAGCTGCGGCATAGTTTCGCCACGCACATGCTCGATAGCGGTGCGGACTTGCGCAGCGTGCAGGCATTGCTCGGTCACGCCAGTCTCTCCACCACGCAGATCTACACGCACGTCACCGTCGAGCGCTTGAAGAAAGCCTACGGCGACGCCCATCCGCGCGCATAGTTCGAGCGCGATGAGACCTGCCTGTCATCCCGAGCCGCGCAGAGGGCGTGGGACCTCGCAACCGCTCTAACGCTACCGCGTTAATTCACGCGCCCGCGTCGGATCATGCGCAGTGTGTATCGGGTAACGCAATCTGCGACTGTGAGGTCCCACGCCGTCAGCGCGGCTCGGGATGACAGCTGCCTTGTTTATTTAACGCGAATCAACTTCAGCTCGCGCTTGCTGCGGTGCTGCCATGCGGCTCGGCGACATGGAATGCCAGCTTGTCCTCGCCCGCGACCGTCACTTCCACGATGTCGCCGGCTTTCACCGTTCCCTTGAGCAGCTCTTCCGCGAGCGGATCTTCGAGGTAACGCTCCACCGCGCGCCGCATCGGACGCGCGCCATAGGTCGGGTCGTATCCCTTGTTGATCACAAACTCATGCGCCGGCTCGTCGAGCACGATCTCGATTTCCTTCAGCTTCAGCCGCCGCTTCACCTTGTCGACTTCGAGATCAACGATCTTCAGGAGATCCGGCTTGCTCAGCGTGTGGAAGACAATGATTTCATCCAGGCGATTCAGAAACTCCGGCTTAAAGACGCGCTTGGTTTCCTCGAGGATCTTGTCCCGCATCGTCTCGTAATCCTGCGAATCCTTCGGCGCTCCAAAACCCATCGTGGTCTGGCGCCTGATCAGCTCGGCGCCCGCATTCGACGTCATGATGATGATCGTATTCCGGAAATCGATCTTCCGGCCTAACGAGTCCGTCACCTTGCCGTCTTCCAGGATCTGGAGCAGGAGATGCATCACATCGGGGTGCGCTTTCTCGACCTCATCGAAAAGCACCACCGAATAAGGCCGGCGCCGGACCGCTTCGGAAAGTTGCCCGCCCTCTTCGTAACCAACATATCCCGGAGGCGAACCGATCAACCGCGAGGCGGTGAACTTTTCCATGTACTCCGACATGTCGATCTGGATCAGCGCATCGGCGTCGCCAAACATGAATTCCGCGAGCGTCCGCGCCAGGAACGTCTTACCCACACCTGTTGGTCCCAGGAAAACAAACGAGCCGATCGGACGCTTCGGATCCTTCAGATCGGCGCGCGATCGCCGCAAGGCTTTGCTGATTGCGGTCACCGCTTCGTCCTGGCCGATCACGCGCTGCCTCAATTCGGCTTCCATCGCGAGCAGCTTCTGCGTTTCCTTCTGCTCCATTCTCTGGAGCGGAACGCCGGTGACCTTCGAGATGATGTGCATCATGTCGTCTGCCGTCACCAACACTTCCTTCTCTTCGCGTTCCTCGCGCCAGCGCGCCAGAATTCCGTCGAGCTTCTCCTTGGTTTGCTTTTCCTTGTCCCGAAGCGCCGCGGCCTTCTCAAAATCCTGGGCCTTGATCGCGGCTTCTTTTTCCACGCGAATCTCCTCGATTTCTTTCTCGATTTCCTTCACATCGGGCGGCCTCGTCATCGCATTGATCCGCGCCCGGGCGCCGGCTTCATCCATGACGTCGATTGCTTTGTCCGGCAGAAAACGGCCGGTAATGTAACGCTCGGAAAGTTTCACGGCGGTCTCGAGCGCCTCGTCCGTCAGCTTCGCCTTATGGTGCGCTTCGTATTTGGGTCGCAGCCCTTTCAGAATCAAAATTGTTTCGTCGATGGTGGGAGCCTCCACTTTCACCGTCTGAAAACGGCGCTCCAGGGCGGCATCTTTCTCGATGTACTTGCGATACTCATTCAACGTCGTCGCTCCCACGCACTGAAGTTCACCGCGGCTCAGCGCCGGCTTGATAATGTTCGAAGCGTCCATAGCGCCCTCCGCCGAACCAGCCCCAACGATCGTGTGCAGCTCGTCGATAAAAAGAATCACATTCTTCGAGCGCCGGATCTCGTCCATGACCGCCTTGATTCGCTCTTCGAACTGGCCGCGATATTTCGTGCCCGCGACCATCAGCGCCAGATCGAGCGTGATCACCTTTTTATCGCGCAATAACTCCGGCACATTCCCGCTCGCGATTTCCTGCGCCAGACCTTCCGCAATCGCGGTTTTTCCGACGCCCGCTTCCCCGAGCAACACTGGATTGTTCTTGGTCCGGCGGCAAAGCACCTGGATCACGCGCTCGATTTCGTTGTGCCGGCCGATGACCGGATCGAGCTCGTTCTTCTTCGCCAGTTCCGTCAGGTCGCGGCCGAAGGCGCGCAACGCCGGCGTCTTCACATCCTTCTTCCCGGAAGAGGGCTCGCCACCCATTTCCTGTTCCGATTCCGGTGGCGTGAAATTCGGATCGAGCTCTTTGAGAATTTCATTGCGGGTCCGCTCGATATCGACCTCGAGACTCTTCAGCACGCGCGCCGCGACACCTTCGCCTTCGCGGAGCAAGCCAAGCAAAATGTGCTCGGTGCCGACGTAGGAATGGTTGAGCGCCTTGGCTTCCTTGCCCGCGAGCGCGAGAACCTTCTTCACGCGCGGCGTGTAAGGAATGTTGCCCACCATTTTCGTTTCCGGGCCGGAGCCGACCTGTTTCTCGACTTCCATCCGCACCGTTTCGAGATCGAGACCCATCTTCTGCAGGACGTTGACCGCAACGCCCTGCCCGAGCTTGATCAGGCCGAGCAACAGATGCTCGGTCCCGACGTAGTTATGGTTGAAGCGATCGGCTTCCTTGCGGGCCAGCGCTAAAACCTGCTGGGCTCGCGGTGTGAAATTATTCATTGTTTTGGGGCTCAGGATTCGATCCGTTCTCCGACTCCCGTGCCACTTTACTAATATCAGGTTTAGGGAACACCCGCAAACGCTCGCGGATGATTTGCGCGCGCAAATGGTCTCGTTCCTCCGCGTTTAATTTTTGCTGCGAGCTTTTTTGCAAATGCGCCGGCTGCGTATCGATGAACAGCTCGTCGATCGGCAACCGCCGATCTTCCGGAAATGCGCCGAGATCCACGCCGAGCTTGATGATCGAAAGCAGGTTCAACGCTTCCTTCGATGTCATCGCGTGCGCGAAAGTCAGGACGCCATAAGCGCGTCCGATCTGGTCCCAGAGCGTGTTGGATTTTTTCTGAATCAACATCTGCCGCGCGTCGTGTTCCTTCTCGATGATCGTTTCGATTACCTTGCTCAGGCGGGTGACGATCTCGT
>JBEEHO010000199.1:0-5280 GCA_041167425.1 Verrucomicrobiota bacterium
TCGCGCCACTCCGGTGCAGCCGGCCAGAAAACTCTTCGGAGTCGGACCGCCGTTCATGTACGAGAGTTCGGTCAAAGGCGACGCGGCGAGCACCTGTTCCGCTCGCGCGAAGTCCCGCTCCAGCATCGCCCCTTCCCAGTTCACGGAAGTCACGATGCCGTCAGGATCCTCGCCCGCGGGGATATCGGCGAGGGCGGATCGCAGTGCGGTCACGTTGCCTTTCCACTGGAAATCGATGTAGGCCGGCTGGATTTTCGCGACAATCGAATCGGGGGCCATCACGCGCATCCGTTGTGCCCAGCGTGCCGCTTCCGGCCAACGCCGCAGCGCCGAGTTAGTCAGGATCAGATTGCGGACGATGTTCGCATTCTCCGGATCGAGGCGCTGGATCGTTTCGAAAGCCGCCAGCGATTCTTCCCAATGACCCTGGCGCCGGTGAATCGCGGCGACCAGCAGGCCGATGCTGGTGTTGTTGGGCGACAACTGCTGAGCAATCGCGAACTCTGACAGAGCATGTGCGTAATCCTCATCGATCCAATAGATGCATTGGCCGAGCGCGAAGTGACCTTCGGCCAGATTGGGCTGGAGCCGCAACGACATTTCCGCCGCTTGCCGCGCTTTTGTTTTCCAGGGATCGAGCGGTTCCTGGAAATGGAAAATCTCCGCGCAGGTCGAAGCGAGGTGGGCATGGGCCAGCGCAAAATTCGGATCGAGTGCGATGGCCTGCCGGTAAAGTTCTTCGGCCCGTTTGTAATCCTGCAACAATGTGTCGGGGCCCTGTTCAATCGGCAGTGCGCGCAGATAAAGCACATAAGCCTCCGCGTTTTGCGTTGGTTTTTGTTCGACGCGGATCTTCTCATCCGGCGTGAGCTTTGCCCGCAACGCTTCGGCGATCTCGGTGGCCAGCGCGTTTTGGATGCCAACCGAATCTGCGATCTTGCGGTCGTAACGCTCGGCCCAGATGTGGCGGTCGCTCTGCGCGTCGATCAACTGCACATTCACCGCGATGCGGTCCTTGAGGCGGCGCACGCTTCCCTCTAGAATATTGGCCGCGCCTAGCGACTTTCCGATTTCGCGCATGTTCCTTGTCGCCGGGTCGCGATATTTCATCACACTCGTGCGGCTGATCACCTTCAAGTCTTTGATCTGGGCCAGGTTTGTGAGCAGGTCGTCCTGAATGCCATCGGCCAGAAACTCATTCTCGCGATCGTTGCTGAAATTTTCCAGCGGCAGGACCGCGATGCTCTTTTCCGGCGCCGGCAAAGCCCGTTTGTAAATGAGGGCCACGATCACCACCAGGAGCGCACCGATAATCAGGAAATCGAGGGTCCGACCCTTGTCGCGCGCGACGGATTCGGAGGGCGGCCCCTTGACCGTTCGCTTCAATCCCTTTGGCGTTAGTTCGAAGACCCACGCGGCGATCATGGCCAGAGGAAACCCGCAGGTGAGCACGATAATCACCAGCCGAACCGAGCGACTGGGAATGTCGAAAAACGGAAAGACCTGCGTCGCGATTTGAATCAGCAGCCAGGCCACGACGCCGTAAGCCGCGGCGGCGCGCAAGACATTGCGGCGCTTCAGCTCGGCGAAGAAGTTCTTCGGATCCATGCGCGCATTACCGACCTGACCTCGATGCTATTTGAGCCTGCCGAAAAAAACGGGCCGCGTTCACGGCTTTTTCGTGTCCCCGTTTTTCGGCGCGAGACCGGCGACGATTTTCTCAAAGCGCGCATCGCCTCGAAGCGCGTCCCAAAAAGGATGAAGGCGGAGCTGACCGTAGCTCGCGGAACGCGGAAGCTGCGTGACAACAGCCAGCTGCTGGCAGGCGAGATCTTTTTCGCCGGTCCACGCATAGATGATCGCGAGCGCTTCCATAACATGCACGCCGTTTAACGCGTCCTTGCTTACGGGGAGAAGTTCGACCGCGCGGCGGCCCTCGCGCAAAGCCTGTTCCTTCCGGCCGAGCCCTGCATCGATGAGGCCGAGCACGGAGAGCGCCGGGGCATAATCGTTCTGCGACTTGACGATCTCTTCCTGTTCGGCGCGCGCGCCGACAAAAGCGGCTTGTGCTTCAGCAGAGTCACCGCGTGTGCGCGCGGCCAACCCTTCACCGAACTTGCGCCGGAAAAGAAACGCATCTGAACCGAAAGTGCGAGTTCCCAGCGCGGCCAAAGCGCGGCGAGCGGCGGTGGGATCACGCTCGGAGAGCGCGAGATTCAACCACGCATCCGCGACGTTTTCCGCTGCCGCGGGATTTTCCGCCAGGATCGCGTCGATGGTAGTGTGCAGCGGTTTAGTATCCGCCTGCCAATCGAGATTCACCTGCGCGCGCGCCAATCTCGTATTCACGTCGTTCGGAAGAATAGCGAGAGCGCGATCCAGGACCGCGGCCATTTCTGAATAGCGGTGCAGGTTCTCGTAGCTGCGGGCAAATTGCTGAAGCATGAAGATGTTCCGAGGATCAAGCTCCAGCGCGCGCTGCAGATTTTGCAGCCCTTCTTCGTGATGGCCCTGGCGGCGTTCGATGTAGCCGGCCAGCTCGAAGATGCGCGGATCATTCCGCAGCGTCCGCGCCGCGATAACGAGCTCGGCGCGGGCGCCATCGTAATCGAGATACCCGCGATAAAGATGTTGAGCTTTCGCCAGGTGAGCCTCGCCCGCATCCGGTCCCAGGCGCAGAGCGTGGCTGAGCGCCGTCCCGGCTAGATTAAGGCGCGCCGGCGTGTGATCGAGGCCGTAGAAATAAAGGTAATCGTGCGCCCCGGCCAATTCGCAGTAGGCCAGCATGAAAGCCGGATCGCGCACGACCGCTTCGTCCAGGAGATACACCGCCTGGATGAGATTTTCCTGGAGGCGCGGCGCCCCATAGGAAATGGAGGCGAGGAGGACGTGGGCGCGGTTATACAAATCGTAGGCCGCAAGATTAACCGTGGGCGGCTGCTCGATCGCCGCTTTTTCACTGGGAGAAATGGTGATCTGAAGTTGCGCCGCGATCGCTTTCGCGATTTCACTTTGCATGGCAAACACATCGTCGAGCGAGCGATCGTAGTGTTCGGCCCAAAGTTGAGCGTCCGTCCGCGCATCGATGAGTTGAACCGCCACGCGCACGCGATTGGCCGCGCGCTGGACGCTCCCTTCGAGAACGTGGGTCACTTTTAATGCGCGTGCGATCTCAGGCAGGCTGCGTGTCGCATTCCGATATTGCGCCACGCTGATGCGGCTGATGACTTTCAGGTCCGAGAGCTTCGCGAGGTCGGAACGGATTTCATCTTCCACGCCGTCGGTGAAATAGACGTTCTCCGGATCGACGCTCAGGTTTTCAAAAGGCAGCACCGCGACGGCCTTGCCCGCGGGATCGGCGACGGGAGCGGGCGTTGCCTTGGCCGGCGCGGTCTTTTCTGTGCGGGTGAAAAAAGCGAAGAAGCCCACGCCGAAAATCACCAGGAGAATGAGCGCGACCAATGGCCACCGAAGATTGCGATTCCTGCTCAGCGTTAGCTCCTGATTTTCCAACGGCGTTGGCCGCCGCGCCCGCATTTTCTCCGGCAGGTTCGGGTTGCCGAGCGTGCCGGTGTAGAGGTTCACGACACCGAGCCTGACGCCGTGTTTCACTTCCACCTCGCCCAGGTCGTGCAACTGCGGCCGCCACCGGCTGTATTGCGCCAGGTCGTCCGCGATCCGTTTCGAAAGCAGAATGTGACCGGCGTCCCCGCAATCCATCACCCGTTGCGCGATGTTTACTCCCGCGCCGGCCACGGCCGTGCGATCGTTGACGTCCTTGAGGCCGCTGACCGGCCCGCTGTTAACGCCCATGCGAACGAGCAATTGAGGATGACTTTGCAAGGCCGCGCTGATCTCGAGCGCGCATTTTACCGGCGCTTCGGGCGAATTGAAAAAAGCCAGCGCCATTCCATCGCCAGAGGGAAGCCGCATCAATTTTCCCGCGGCCTCGGCGCTTTGGAATTGCGCCGTCTGCCGGATAATCCCGTTCAGTTTGTTTAAGGTTTCACGCTGCTCGTTGATCAGGAGCCGCGAGTAGCCCACCACGTCCACAAAGAGCACGTGCGCGATCTCGATTTTGAAATCCGATGTCAGCTCGGTGGGCATGGGTCAGCGGAAAATCATTTGCCGCTTCGATTCGGGAAAAATTTCCGCGGATCCACTGCGATTATTTCGGAGTCGATTTCGGCGCAGGCTGCACCAGGAGTTTCTCGAAACGCGAATCGTGGCGGACGAGGTCCCATTGCCAGCGGCTGCGCCGATCGGTGTAGGTGATGCAGCAGTTCGTATTATCGACCGGCCCGGGGGAGGTGAGCAAATGCTCGAGGAGTGGCAGGGCTGAGTCCAGTTCGCCGACACGCGCGTAAATCATCGCGAGAAATCCAGTCATCCATGGCCCGCTCACGGCGTCCTTGGAGTCGGGCTCCAGTTCCACGGCGCGGTGACCTTCGCGAATCGCGTCTGCCTTGCGATCCATGAACGCGTAAAGCAACCCGAGATTGGCGTGGCGGATCCCGCGGGTGGGAGCTTGTGCTAACGCTTCCTGGAAAGTGGGCAGCGCCAGCTCGAAATTCTTCCGCGCCTCCGCCTGATCCCCGCGCGCCAGAGCGATGCAGCCACGATAGAAGCTTTTCGGCGTAGGCTGACCGTTTGATTGAAACTGATCGAGCGGGCACGCGGCCAGGGCTTGATCCGCGGCGCTGTAATCGCGTTGAATCATGGCAAGGTCCCAGCGCGCTCTGGTTACCAGACCGGCAGGGTCAACTCCTTGCGGGATCCGGGCGAGCACGTCTTTCAACGCTGCGGTGCTTCCCTGAGAATAAAAGTCCAGGTAGGCCCGGACAATCTTCGCGTTGAGGGAATCGGGAGCCATCGCGATGACGCGATCCTGCAGGCGCGCCGCCTCGGTCCATTCATGCAGAAAGGCATAAGTATAAGCGATCTCTTCCGCGACGTTTGCATTCACCGGATCGATCGTCAGGCTTTTCGTCAGCAACTCGAGATTTTCCTTCCATCGTCCCTGGCGTCGTCGAATCGCCGCCGCAAAATAACCGATGTCGCTGTCGTTAGGCAGCGCTTTGGACGCGACCGCAAACTCTTCGAGCGCCTTATCGTAGTTCGTTTCCGCCCAATAATAATAGAGACCCAGCGCGAGATGCCCTTCGCCCAGATCGGGCCGGAGCTGCAAGGCTCTTTCCGCCTCTGATTTCATGCGCAATCTGCGCGGCTCGGTTGGATCGAACCAGGTATAGATTCGCCCGATCGTGGCGGAGAGCCGCG
>JBEEHO010000200.1:0-7443 GCA_041167425.1 Verrucomicrobiota bacterium
GAACGCGCCCGGGCATTGTCTTGCGCGACGAAGATGAGCGCCCTTGGCAGACCCGCCTCGCGCAGATGAGCGACACATTCCTGAACCAGACGTTTCCCGATTCCCTGGCCGTGATGTGCCGGCGACACCGCCAGATGATGAATCAAACCACGGCGGCCATCGTGCCCGCAGAGCACGGTGCCTGCGATCGTTCCATTCTCTTCCGCCACGCGACTGAGCCCCGGATTGCGCTCCAGGTAAGCGCGTATTTCTTCTTTCGAATCGCCCTCGGCTACTTCAACCCCTTCCACCAAATCCCAGAGCGCGACAGCCTGGTCGTAGTCAGCGAGGACGAATTCCCGGGTGGTGATGGCAGGCATGTCTGCGAAATGCGGCACTGCAGAAAAATGGCCGAATCAAGGGAACAGGCAAGCCCGCGATCGAGGCATGCTGCGAGGGCCCGCGCAAATCTAACGAGTTCACCAATCGAGAATGTAGACGGGCGCAAGTGCTGCCACGGCTGCGGCTGCTTGCAGCGCGAGAACCGGCCACGCGTATCCTGGCGCCTGCGGTAGCCACCTGATCGCGAAGAAAAGTATGATCGGCAGCTGTCCGGCCATGAGGAGCTGCCACAGGTGTGCGGCTGTGCCCTCGTCCGGCTGATGCGCAGTCCCGAAAAACGCAAGGTGAGTCAGCACGACTCCGAGTGCGAAAAGCGACATGGCGATCGGAAGAAACGCGCTCGGACGCCTAAGTGTATTGGGAAGGTTGGCTTGAGTGTTCATGGCGAGTTTGAGACCTAACGAGAATTAGACGAACATTCGCATCGCAAGGCGAATAGTTTTTAAGGAATCGCCAGTCAATCGGTCGCGCTGCCTTAGACAACCGAAGAGGAAACGGCAGCGCCCATTCAGTCGGGCCTGTTCTGAAGCCTTTGAACTGTGGACGAAATTATCGATCTACTTTTAAGTTCGCGGCGGATGAAGCAAATCCCCCTGAAGGTTATCGATAAACCGGGCGCCGAAGACCGAAGGTCAATAATCAAGGGCCCGTCGGAAAGACCCTACTTCCACGGAATGGGAGACATAAATTTCGTCTGTGGCTGCTGCGGCTTTGTGCTCGTCGCCGGGATGCGCCCAGAGCAGCTTAAGGCAATTGTTTTTTGCTGCCCCGTCTGCGGCCGTTATAACGACCTAGATCCGAAAGTTGTGTAGCCAGCGGCATCGAGCCTTGTTCTCAAGTCCGGCGCGGAGGTCGCGCACGATTTCCGGGTCATCTCCTGTCCTGGACCGCGCGCCCACTCCAACAACGGCCAGAGCGACAATAACCCCATTTCATCCGTCGTTGACGCCCGGCCTGGTGGTTGCGTACCTTCCGGTGTGCCAGCCATACCATCGGCGCTCGTGACTTAAACAGCGGCGTTCGCCTTCTGATGATCGCTATTTCCTATCGCCGCGAGGATTCAACGCCAGTGACCGGCCGTCTTTACGACCGGCTCCGGCAAGAGTTCGGCAAGGGCAATGTCTTTATGGATTTCGATTCCATCCCCTATGGCATTGATTTTCGCGAACACATCAGGCAATCCGTGCAAAGGGCCCAGCTTTTGGTGGTGGTGATCGGGCCAAAATGGGCCGGCAGGGACGAGAAGGCGGATCGGCGAATCGATGAACCGGGAGATTTTGTTCGCCTGGAAATCGCGGAAGCTTTGAAGCGAGGCATTCCCGTCATCCCAGTGCTGATAAACAACACGCCCATGCCGTCGGCGGAGTCACTTCCTTCCGAGCTGGAGCCACTGGCGTTCCGCAATGGCATAGCTCTCGATACCGGCATTGATTTTCATCATCACGCAGATCGACTCATCGCCGGGATTCGCAAAGTCATCGATACCTCGAGTTTCCCTATCGATAACATAACGAAAGAGAAACAGCCGGCCGTGACGGGGGAGCGCCGCGCGAAAGGATGGATCGCCGTTACCTTTGTGATTCTCGCTCTGATCGCGGCGCTTTGCTGGTGGTTCGTTACTCATTACAAACCCAGCGTAACAACAGAGGAGACCGCGCACCCAACAGCCACGAAATCTTCGCCGCCGCCATCGATCCAGCCTCCCAGTATCGCCACTTCTGAGAAGCACGATGTTAAGGTCGGTGACCTTGTCTTCGTGAATCTAAAGAACTATGGAAGGTTCTACCCGGCCCAGATCACCACACGGCAAGGCGATCGTATCGAGGTCCGCTACGATGACGGAACCGAAGAGGACACCACTGTCTCAGCTCTCGCCGGCCTCTCCCCGGCCGCGGCCACGGCCGTGAAGCCTGGCGATCGCGTTACCGTGAACTGGAAAAATACCGGGCGTTTCTACGACGGCAGGGTTACAGCGCGAGAAGGAGATAAAATACACGTTCAGTACGACGACGGTGGTGAGGAGGATACAACCATCTCCGCCATCGCCTGTCTGCTTCCGACCATGAAGTAGCCCAGTCCGCGTGCTTTCAGGCGGAATCACCGATGATCTCGCGAATCGAGATCACCGGCCCCCCCGAATACCTATAACTTCACCTCGAAGCGGCGGATAGCCGACCACGGACCGCCGATGCCGGAGCTGTTATTTGTCCGCACGCGGAACCACATCGTTTTGGTTGGCAGCGCGCTGGTGCTGTACTGCGACGCAGTCACGGTTTGATTCACAATCAGCGGTGTCGAGAATGTGTCGGAGTCGCCGATCTGGATCGTGTAGCTGGCCGCTCCGGTCACATCGCTCCAGTCGAAGGTGATGTTCGCTCCGGGGGCGAAGCGCGAGTCGGCAGCAGGACTGACCAGCGAAGGTGCTGGCAACATCGCGGGCGGTGTTGCCGTCGGCACTGGCGTCGGTGCTGGTGTCGGAGCAGGCGTTGGCGCAGGTGTCGGAGCAGGCGTTGGAGCCGCGCCAGGTGTGACGGTGATGGTGGCTGATTGCGTCGCGGTGCCGACGATCGCCTGAATGGTAACCACCGTGTTACTCGTCACCGCTGAGGTGGTGACGGGAAAGCTAACGGAAGTCTGTCCTGCCGGAACGGTAACAGCCCCTGGCGGCCGAGCCGTGGTATTGCTCGTCGACAATGTCACCGATGTCCCACCAGCCGGTGCGGGAGTATTCAGCAAGACAATGCCGGTCGAATTCGTTCCGCCTGTGACCGTGCTCGGATTAAACGAGACGGACTGGAGGATCGAAGGCGCATTCGGATCAGGATGAACCGTGACGAAGATCGACTTTGCCACGCCTCCAACGCTTGCCGTTACGTTGCCGCCTGTCGGCAGCGTCGAGACCGGGCTTGTCGTGATCGCGAAACTAACCGTGCTGTTCCCTTCCGGTATGCTGACGCTTGCCGGCACCTGAATGATCGAAGGATTGTCGCTCGTTAGGTTAACGACCGCGCCGCCTGCCGGTGCGGGCACTACTAATGCGACTGAGCCACGCGCCGGATTGCCGCCGATGACATCCTGGCCCGAAGGACCAATCGCAAGAAGCGTCGGCACATTTGGTCCAATATCCACCTGCAAACTCCGCGTTTGCGTTCCACCAAAGCTCCCATAGTGACCGCCGAGCAGAACTCGCCCCGCGACTGTCGAAGCGGGAGCGGGCAAGGTCGTGAAGGTAGCTGTCGTGCTACCTGCTGGCACGGTGACACTCGCCGGAACGATCACTTGACCGTCAAGGCTGCCCTGCAGGGTAACGACAGCTCCACCCGCTGGGGCAGGCGAAGTAAGCGTCACTGTTCCTGTGACCGTGCCACCAGCCGGAACCGATGGGCTGCTGAGAGTCAAGGAAGTAAGGCTCGCTGGCGGCGTGACTCCAGGAGGAGTCACATTGAGCCAGGCTTGAGGAGCACGATACCCGTCGGCATCCGTGCCGCTTTCGATGACAACGCGTGTTGGAATCGAAACTGCGTTTGTGGTGACGGTAAAGGTGGCATCAGCCGCTCCTTCTGGGAAGAAGACCGTAGCTGGCGGATTGGCGATGCTGGTGTCGCTGCTGATCAGGCGGACAGTGATGCCTCCTGCTGGAGCGGCCACCGGCAACGTGATTGTTCCGGTAAGCGAACTGCCGCCGGCCACGCTTTCGTTACTCAAGTTGACTCCGGAGTTAATCGGAAGCACTCCGAGTGAGCCTTGCTGACGGCCACTACCAAACCCGGCAAACAAGTCGCCGATAATGCCGATGGAGACTCCGTTGTTTGGCACCGGTCCCGTTGTGATTGGCGTTACTATGCCGTCCGTTTGTCCGGCCGGAATCGTGATCGTGGTCCCTGGCAGTTGCGCTTGCGGCAAATCGGTCGCGAGCGTGACAACCGCTCCGCCGGCAGGCGCGGGGTTATCGAGCATCACTCGCGCCTGCACTGAGCTGCCCGCATAGGCGTCGTTCGGTTGCGAGATGATCGCGAACAAGTTGACGTTCGCTGGCTGAGGTCCGGCCGTAACGGTCATGCTCCGGACGGTCGACCACGGACCGGCCACGCTGCCGTGAATGGCCCGCACTCTCCAGAAGTAAGTACCCGGCGGCAGAAGATCGGCCGTGATCATGTAATCCGAGCGCGTCGCACCAGGAATGGCAAGCATGTCGATGCCGGTAAACGTCGCGTTCGTGTTGAAGGAAATATCATACCCGGGCACCTGCGGATTCGGCGTGTCGGTCCAGTCGATGAAGAATGGGGTCGCAACGGTGGCGCCATCTGTGGGCGCAAGCTGCGACACAGCGGCAGGAATCGGAGCTGTGTTTGTGATCTGCACCGTGACGGGCGCGGAAGGCAGGCTGCGCACGCCGTCGACTGACACAGCGCGAACGCGGTAGTAGGCGGTCAGCACATTGCCCCAGCTTCCGTTAAACTGAGTGCCGAAAACTAGCGGCGCTTGTTGGAGCGCGAGTGGATATGAGAACGTCGGTTCGCTCGCTGCCTCGAGGATGTAGTAATGAGCACCTGTCACCGCCGTCCATTGCATCTTGAAAGTCTCGACCGGGTGGAACTGAGCGTTATTCGCGGGAGTGATAAAAGAGGGAGCTGCCGGAGCGGCGCCAATCCCAGTTACGGTAAAACTCCGCGCCGCTGACCACGCTGTATCCACGCCTCCATTCGCGGAAGCCTCGCTCGCTTTGATCCTCAAGAAGTAGGTTCCGTTCGGGAGCCCACTTACTTTATCGGACATCTGGATTGGAACGCTCGGGTCAGCCACCTGGTTTTGAGAGCCGGAAACGATGATGGTGGTGAACCCGGAGGTCGCCGCGACCTGCCAGGTGTAACTGCCGATCGCGCCAGTCGTAGTGGAGGGCGCGTTCCAGCTCAGCGCAATCGGCTGACCGAGGGACGCCCCCGCCGCGGGCGCGACTAGAGTCGGACCGACCGGTGCGCTCGGCGTTGGGGTTGGTTTAGGTGCTCCGCCACTCGCCATTGCTGGAGAGGCCAGGCTCGTCATGACAAGCGCGGATGCTGCAATTGCTGACCAAAATTTTGTGCTCATGTGGGCGGAGCAAACACGAAGCTGGGGATCGCGGCTACTCCGCAAGGGTAACGCGATTGTTACTTTCGACCGTGGCGCCGAATCTCCGCGGGAGGGACTGGCGTGGCGAACGGGAAATCAGATCAGCGACTGTTGCTCGGCGTCGCTCTCCGCCTTCGCTTTCCTGAAGTTCAGGTCCGGCTCGTAATCGGGATGCTCGGCGCGTTGAGTATCTGCTTGCGGCTTTGAAGTAGCCCAGTCCGCGTGGCCGCATCTTTTTCTACTACCTCGTTTCTATTTTTGCTTTGAAAGGTTGCCGAGACTGGAGCGCTGAGCGCTTTTTGAAGAAGTCTTCATGGAATCTCCATAACCATATTGCAGTAACCCCATTGAATTTTACGTTACCTTGCCATCGCGGCGCGAACAGCAGTTTCAGGGGAAGTAACAGGTGGGAGTTCTAAAATGGCCACGTAGCGAATTTCGCCTCCTTCTTCCCGGAAGCTCCATGCATACGCGCGTTTCGCTCTTGGGTGACCGAGCAGCGCAAACGACTCCACGAATCCTTCCCGGGGTGCTTGTGGGCCGAACACTTTCGTAAGCTGAAATGAACGTTCGTACCGGGCCCGGCAGCCGTGCATGGATTCCACCGCAGCCTGCACATCATTAATGGGGTCGTTCACGCGTCCCATCATGTCCGGCAAATGGCGAACCGCTATGCGGACATTCCTTAGGCCAGGGTGGAAATTTCCTTAGAGCAAGGGATGCCGGCCATTCGTTATTTCGTCGAGCCGATGGAGTGCAAGGCGTGGAAAAATTGCCGCACGGCGAAGAGTGGCAGCAGGAAATTAAGCTCGACGGTTACCGGGTCGTTGGGGGATTGCTCCTGAAGGCTGCGAGGGATATGTTCGACGCCATGCCCGAGATTTTCCATTTTCACAGGGCGAGCGCATAAGCGGAATCCTGGTTAGGATCAATGACTGCGGACGATGAAGGTGAGAGGCCGGTAACGTGAGAAGTGAAACGAGCGAAGGCCGTGTACCAGGCTTCCTTCATAGAGTGGTGGCAATCGCGCTCATCGCTGGGGCCTTGGGCTCGGTTGGGCTGGTGCTGTATGCGGGTCGCCGTAACCCGTCTCTTCTCCTGCGACTGATCTTTATCATCTGGGTGTCATCGCCATTCATTGTGTTGATGTGGGCTAACCGGGCAGCGAAAGGCTGGTCGGTTATGACGCGGACGACGCTTCACCTGGTAGCGCTGGTCCTTACACCGGGCTCTTTGGTTATCTATGCAGCGGTGGCGGTAAGTCCCCCAAAGACCCAGGGGGCATTCGCATTCGTTGTTGTTCCACTAGTGTCATGGCTGATTATGGCGACGGTCATCCCACTAGTAGCGCTAGTGTCCGGCAGAAAAACGCCGCTGGGCCAGCGGATATTTAAAGGCCTCGCGGTGCTCGCGCTGTTACTTGTTCTCGGGGTGGGGGCATTGGCGGGCTCGCTCTGGAAAGAGCAAAGCACGGAGCTAACGCTACCGGCACCGACTGGCCCGTTCGCCGTGGGCCGGACGATAAACGTTTGGACCGACGATGCGACTTTTGATGCGGTGGCGCCAGTGCCGGGAACGAAGCGCGAACTTCTGGTCTGGATGAAGTACCCCGCGGCTGGAAAGCCAGGCGCCACGAGCGACTACGTGCCTGCCGAGGTAAGGCCCCCCGGAGGTCGCGTTAGCGATCCGCTGATTTTCAAGCTACTGACCCGGGACGTATCGAAGGTCCGCGCCCGCAGCACCGATCACGCCGAGCTTTCGCCGCAGGAAAGTTCTTATTCGGTGGTGTTGATGAGAGGAGGCGCTTCCTCTCCCGTCCTAAACTACTCGACCCTGGCGGAGGATCTGGCCAGTCACGGTTACGTCGTGGTGGGCATCGATGCCCCTTACCGCACCAGTGTGGTTGTTTTTCCCGATGGGCGGGTGATCACAAGGACGCCGGAGAATAATGGC
>JBEEHO010000201.1:0-5204 GCA_041167425.1 Verrucomicrobiota bacterium
TGCAGCCGGGATGGGCATTCTCCTGATTCCCGCGGCTGAAGTCCGGCTCGAAGGCGCGGATGTCATTCTGCTTAACGTGAGCGCGAGCGAGATCGAACCGCTCCGGAGCTGGAACGATCTGCAAAAACTGCGCGAAAGGCGCGGCGCCTCGCTTTTCACCATGGCGCCCCATCCGTTTTATCGGCTGGGCGGCTCGATGGGAGAGAAGCTGATCGAGAAGATCGAATGTTTCGATGCGATTGAGCTTTGTCATTTTTGGAGCCGCTTTTTCAATCCGAATCGCCGCGCCAGGGAAGTCGCGGCGCGATTCAAGAAACCATTGATCGCGACTTCCGACGCGCATCAGCTCCACGCCTTTGGGTCGCATTACACGAGCATCCTGCGGCCGCCCGCGCTCACGATCGGGAACGTTCTGGCCGCGCTCCGCCACGGACCTTTGCGCCTAACGAGTCCTCCCTGCAGCGTCGTTGATTTGATCAGCACGATCTACTGGGTCTTCGTGGCGCACCCACGGCGCAGGCGCGCGCGCCACAACCCTGGTCGCCCCGGAAATTGCTCGCCGACTGCCGGGGAGCAAGTCAACCTTGAGTCGAATCGGCAAACGTGACAGAAACTCAGCTGACATGAAAAAACTCGTCCTTCTCTTTCTGGTATTCGCGCTCGCATTGGGCGGTTGCAGCTGGTTCGGGTCGAAGAAAGATAAGAAGCCCGCCGTAAACAAACGCGCCAAGGCGGAATTGCGTGAAGAAAATGCCGATGTCGATTTCCAGGCCTTCGTCGGCCGCCTCAAAAAAGCGGTGGCGGCGCACGATGCAAATGTCCTGGCTTCGATGATGACGGATGATTTCGCCTACCTTCTGGGAGCAACACCGGCGGAGGATCGCAAGGGCGAAGGGGTCTTTAAATACTGGGACGAAAATGGACTCTGGACGGAACTGGATGCGATTCTGACCGAGCGTTTCGCGAAGAAAGGCGACTTCTGGGTGGCCCCACCGCAGTTTGCCGATGAGTCTTTGCACTATGACGGGTACCGGGTCGGCATCCGCCGGGTCAACGGGAGCTGGAAGTTCGTGTATTTCGTCAATGGGTGAGCGGAAGTGGTCAGTGGCCAGTGGCCAGTGATCAGTAGCGAAAGAACCTGGTCACTTGTCACTGGTCACTGATCACTTGCTCGGCCTTCCCCACCGGCCGCCCTTCGTTTTCGTGCGCGAAGTGCGCGAGTGCAATCCAGGCAAATCCGCTGACGCCGTGACGTCTTTCCAGAGCGACGATCCGATGTTCGCCGGTCACTTTCCCGGTAATCCGCTCGTGCCCGGGGTCATCCTGACGGAAGCGCTCGCGCAGACCGCCGGCATCGCCGCCGCTTCTGGATATCCCGAGAAAGCGAAGCCGCTCTTTCTTCTTTCAGCGATCCGCACCATGAAATTCTTTCGAGCGGTCCGCCCTGGAGAAGAGATCGATCTGCGCGCCGAGAAATTGGCGCAGGTGGACGACTTGGTGCAATTTAAGGTCACAGCCAGTGTGAAAGGCGTGCCGGTCGCGGAAGGCCAGCTGGTCTTGAGCGTGGCGGTGGATTCCAGAGCCGGCGCGAATTAACATTTCGAACTTCTGAAAACCGTGGAGACCTCGCCGCCAACTCTTTCTTCGCGACCACGTTTTGCGGTGATCATTCCGGCCTGCGACGAAGAGGCCTGCATAGGCCGCGTGCTCGACGAGTTGTTCTCGACGCTCGATCGGGAGAAATTTGTGATAGTGGTGGGAGTGAATGGTTCCATCGACCGAACCGCGGAGACGGCGGGAGCGCACGGAGCTCTCGTCGCGCAAACCGCCGCGCGCGGATACGGGTATGGCTGTCAAAGCGCGATCGACCTGGTGGCCGCGACGCTGCCGAGCGTGCGCGCCTATGTTTTCCTGGCGGGCGACGGAGCGAGCGATCCACAGGATGTGCGCAAACTGGTCGACGCGTATGAACAGGGTTATGCCTTCGTGCTCGGCGCGCGCACGGGCCAGCCGGGGAACTGGCGCGTGATGAGGTTTTCCCACGTCGTCGCCAACTTCGCGCTGGCTCTCTGGTGCGGGCTTCTCGCCGGCCGCTGGTTCAAGGACCTGGCGCCGCTCCGCTTGATCGATCGCGAATTATTTGAGGCGATTGCGCCCGTGGAAAAAAAATTCGGCTGGACGATCGAACCTCAAATTGCCGCAGCCAGATTGGGCGCGGCCATCTGTGAAGTGCCCGCCCGTGAACGACCACGCCTGGCGGGGAAACAAAAAGTATCCGGGGTAACATGGCGGCGCACCTTTTCCATCGGTTGCCGCATCGTGGCCGCGGGCTGGCGGGCGCGTCTGCGTTTTAATCGAAAAGCGAATGTTGAATTCGGACGGCGGGAAAAGGATTTCGTCGCACAACCGCAGCGTGGATTGTAACGGCCTCTTCAGTTCCCGCGTGCGCTCGCGCCGGAT
The DNA here is from genome assembly GCA_041167425.1 of Verrucomicrobiota bacterium. Classification (GTDB taxonomy): domain Bacteria; phylum Verrucomicrobiota; class Verrucomicrobiia; order Chthoniobacterales; family UBA10450; genus AV80. The sequence continues at coordinate 2,461 of JBEEHO010000201.1, forward strand.
TCTGTCTTTTTTTTCGCGGGCATGTTGGGTCGCGATCGCCGGCTTGTTTTCGAGCTGCGGATTTTCCCCCAGCCAGCCGGCCTTGCCCAAACCCGCGGCGATCGAATCCAGAGTGACCCCGCAAGCGGACGAAAAGTTCGACACGCTCGTGCAGAACGCGGACATCATTTATTTTCCGATCGAACTGCTCGCATCGGGCTCGGAGCCGGCCTGGAAATTGATCGAGGCCCTGCGCCGGCAGGGTAATCCGTTCGCGCTCGGTTCTGATCTCATCGCCGGCGATGGACAACCCTTGCTCGATCAGTGGGCGAAGGAGCAGATTTCCACCGACAAGCTGATCTCGAGTTTGCATTTATCCGGCACCCCGCGCGAGCGGGACAGCTGCCGGCTCCTGTTGAGTGAAACGAAAAAACGTGCGGAGCGTTTCCTCGCGCTGGGACGTCCGCCGGCATTTTTCAGCGCGTCGGCTCCGTTATCGACCCGGGAAGAGACGGCGCTGCTCGACGAAGAATTCGCTGCCGTTCGAATTGCCGGGACATTTCGCGAGCAGGGCGATGAAAAGTTACTCCTCTTTCTTCATCGCCGGCATCTCGGGAGCGTTCGCGGCGTCCCCTATTTCGTGGCGCAAAAAATCAGAGCGCGCCAGCTCGTGCTCGATTCGCGCGAGCATTCGTCCCCGCGCCGGGAGTTACTGACCTCGACTGGCGGGGACGGGGCGAACGTCGGAGTTACCCGGCGCCTCGAGATCGTAGATGGCGCCCCAACTCCCGCCCACCACCAGCTTTGATTCCTGTTCCCAGGGACGCTTGCTCTGCGGATAATTCGTTTTCTCCTCCCGGCCCCAGAATAAGTACCGCGCGTGAAAGAAGCGCGCGGTTTCCTTCCAGTTGGCCGCGCCTTGCATGAGCGTCGCGAACTTGTCGTAGTTAGCCTGGTACTCGAAACCCTGAGTCCAGAGATGACCGGGATATCCGAGAACAAGCTTCCGGCCTTGCAGGAGAAGCGGATGATTGTAGGTCGGGAAAGCAGCGTAACGCGCCTGAGCTGGCAGCTTGCTAGTGGCGAAACCGACCACGTCCACTTCCGCGCGATCCGCGATCCCGAAGCCCGTGCGGCCCGCGGCCATCCCGCCAAAAAGCGAGACGAACCCCGAACCGAATAGCGCCACGTAAATTCCAGCGCGCATCGCCAGCGACCAGGTCGAAAGCAATTCGCTCCACAAAAACGGCAGGATGATGAAGTAAGCCCAGACCAGGATCTTGATATTGTCCCAGCCCCAGGGCGCGGTCTTAACAAAGAAAGCCAGGAGGAATATGAGGGTCGCCGCCACCAGGAAGGCCAGGCTTTCCAGCCGCCGGCCGTCCCGCGGCGTTTCCATGCCGAACGCGCGGAACAGGATCGAACCGGCCAGCGCCAGCACGATCGGGATCCACAACCCGAAGTTCACGATCCAGAACTCCAGAAAGGTCACGAACGAATTCAGGATCCCGAAGTTCGCCGTCGAATGCGAGAATGGACGCGCAAACTCCCCATCGTTTTGCACCCAACCCGGATTGAACGCGAGCACGGAGCCGGCGTGGAAGTGATCGGTGATCAGCCACGCGATCAAGCCCGCGGGAATGAAAGCGCACCCGACCAGCCAGGCGATTTGGCCGCGCGCTTTGGCCGTGCCGAAAAGAAAGAGCACCGCCAGGACAATGCTCAAGGCGAGAAAAGTGTGGGCGTGAAAGAGAGGCATGGTCGCGTAGAGCGACAGCTCCAGCCAGAACGGGAGCGGCGCCCGGGTTAACGACTCGTTAGGTTCTCCGTCCTTTGGATAGAACTTCGCGCGCCAGTGCCAGAGCAGGAGCAAGCCGGCCGGAAGAGCGTAGAGGAGACCGCGCTGAGTTAGCAGCATGGTCAAAGGGATGCTTTTCCAGGCGATGTTAGGAACGTCCTGGTAATCGAGCACCTCCAAAGTGCGGAGCGCCTGAAAACCCACGATCCCCCCATTGAACAGAAAGCCGGCGATGCCGAAACAGCCGCCCCAGCGATAGAAGGCGTAGCAGGTGGCCGCGCACGCCAGCAGCCCGGTCCAGACCAGGCCCCGCGTCACGTCGCAGCCCAGGCAGGCAAGGATCGCGTTGAAAAAGTCTGTGCCCGCCGGGTATCGAAGATGGCTGAAGACATAGATGGGATTCTCCGGCCAGAGCGGGACGCCGCTGGCGAAGTTCCTGATGTAGGTAAGGTGAAGGGAAAGGTCGCCGAGGTTGTTAGGCGACTGGACCTTTAGCTCGTTGCCATCCGCAAACAAGATCCAGCAGAAACAGCGGAAGGCGAAAATCGCGAAGATGGCTACCAGAAACCACAGCCAAACCCGATACTTCGCCCAAGCGGCTGTGAGCGAGGAGTCCGTCGGAGAAGAACCCGGATCGCGCGGCTCTTCCCGGCCAGGCGAATCATAAGTGCACCAGAAGGCGAAATGGGCCGCAACGAGACCTGCGAACACGGAGCAAACTGCGATCGGTCTGTTCAAGCCATGCCCGATCATTCCACTCAAGAGAGCGGAGACCGTCGCGGCATTAACGAAGGTCAGACCGGCTGCCAGCCATCTCATGGCTGACGGACTTTCCCAAAGGATTGCGGCACCTGCCCCTTGTAGAACCTTTCAAACACCTTTGCGCTCAGGTATAGCTTCGAAGGGTCCTGGTAAGGACGAATCGTGAGCGGTTCCGTATAGTAAGCATTCTGAAGCTTGCTTTCCA
>JBEEHO010000202.1:0-9860 GCA_041167425.1 Verrucomicrobiota bacterium
GTGGACTGGAAATCGCCTTTCCCATCGAGCCGGTAGAAGACCTCCTTCGCCTTGAAATCCGTTAAAGTGAAAATGACCGCCCAACCGGAACTGGAAGACTGTGCCGTAAGGGTGACCGGATTCTCCAGGACCTTTTCCGAAACGCTGGAAAGCTTGGCCCAGCGAGCTTCCGCGGCGTCCGTCCATTTCTGCGCCTCCTTCTTATCCAGGAAGTATTTCTGAAATTTTCCCGCGGCCTGCGCGGAGCGGAATTTCTCGAGCCATTCTTTTTCCGCGCGCTGATCGGCCAGGGTCTGGTCGCCGCGCCTGGCCTCGGAATATTCCTGGCTGATCAACCACGGGAGTGGACCGAAGTCGGGATACTTCTCCGCGAGTTCCTGGAGCTTCTTCAGGCGCGCTTCGCCGTCCTCGAGCAAAGCGAGCGCGGTCTGGTAGGAGACGGTGGAAGGCTTGAGCTTGTCGCCAAAGTAATGCATGGCCTCGACGGCGCCCGGCTTGCCTTCCGACGCCTTCAGCATGGCCGAGTAACTCAGCCATGGGTCGAGCGCTTCAAGATTTGCCGAAAGGTACTCGGTGTATTCCTTGCGCGCCGCGCCGAAATTTCCACCTAGCTCGTGGACGCGCGCATTATGATAATGCTCTTCGGGAGTTCTTGGCGCCGCAATGAGTCCGCCGGTGGAGGAGAGCGAGTCGAAGTGTTGCGCGATCTTCTCCAAATCCCGCGAAGTCTTACCCTGGCCATGCACGAGCCAGATCACAAGAATCACGATAAGGCAGAGCAGAGCGGCTACTCCGGCGGCCCATTGTTTCACTCCCCGGCGCAGCTTGGTCAGGTCGTCGCGCAGCTTGAGCACGCCAGCTTCCAAGGCTTCCCGGCTTGCAAGCGGATGGAAGACATGGGTGTCGGCTTTCAAGACGGCGCGATAAGAGGCCTGTAACTGTCGCAACTCCTCCGGCTCCGGTTCGTGCGCGTCGATCGGGAAGCTCTCGTCCATGAAAAGATACCAGACTTTTTTCCCGCGCTTCCGGGCGTAAAGGGCCTCGTATTGGGTGTAACTCGTGCGGCCAAACTCCGCGTCGGCTACAGGCGGCTCGGCGCCATAACACTGGCCGACCAGCTGGACGACACCTTTGCATTGATCGATTTGCGCGCGCAGCATCTGCCGCAAATCGCCTCCTTCGGTCCCGAAGATATCCTGCCAGACCGGCTCGTAACCGAGGAAGGTCAGCGTGTTAGCGACTAGCTGCCGCGCACTCCGAAGCTCGCGGCTCACCGCTGAAATAAAAATCGTGGGTCGAGGTGACATCGCCCATGGATACGAGCCGGGGACGGCTTTTTGCAAGCCTGGAACGCGGAGCCGCCACAACTCCAAGTGCTTGCTGCCACCGAAGCGAATCTTGGCATGACTCTGGTCCGAACCTTTGCCGGGCCAAAATATATCCAGATGCTTGCCTACCCGTCCCCTCTCACTCACGAGCAACAGGGGGAAATCATCACGCAGCTGCAGCAAGCGCCGCAGGTGGAGAAAATGGCTTCGGTGGTAGCGGCAAATCTCGTTTTCCGGCTAGTGGATCTGGCCAGATGGTTCGAACCGAATGAAGTGATACCCGACTTAATCCGGCGCGGCCTTGAAAGCCCGCCGTTTGTTCTCAATCCCGCTGTGGTCTTATCTCCACATCAGCCGAACTACCTCATTGTCGCGTGGAAGCCGGAATTTCTCTGGAATGCGGCGCAGACCGGATTTCTTGCGAAGATCGCCGCCTTCAATGCGGCCGCCGGATGCCGGGTGGTGAGCGAGACCAGCTATTCTGCGACCGATTATTCGCAGGTCCTGGTATTCAGCGGCTCGGACAAATTACTTCTGAGCAAACTGCAGCTGTACGCAAACTCGGGCTTGGTCCGCTTTGCTGAACCCGATGCGACTTATATTCTGACAACCCCCTCTGCGGCGCCGCCAATCGCGCGTCCGAAGCCGGTGCAGACCCGGCCATCGTTATCGCGTCCAGTTCCGCGCCTCGAAAACTAACAGGCGCTCGGACTTTCCTGCGCGGCGGCATTGCTCTGCTGGAGGAGCGCATCGAGCCGGTTCAAGTCGACCGGCTTGATCAAGTGATGTTGGAACCCGACATCGTGACTACGGCGCACGTCTTCTTCCATCCCGAAGCCAGTGAGCGCGATCCCGAAGAGCGGATGATCGACGCTCAGCTGTTGCATGAGATCGATGCCGCTGCCGTCCGGTAAGCCGATGTCGCTGACCAGGACATCGAATCGTTCCTGCGAGGCCAGGTCGAGCGCCGATTGCACACTCCGGGCCGAGTGAACATGATAACCGCGACGGCGCAGTAAATTAGTCAGGGAACGATTCGTATCCTCGTGATCCTCGACCAGAAGAACGCGCATGCTTTTGCGCGCGACCGGCGTAGCCGGAATGCTCGCGGCGCTCGCGCCCGCGTGATTTTCCGCGAGCGGAAAAATCGCCGTAAAAGTCGCGCCCTGATTTCTCCCGGCGCTTTCCGCGGTCAATCGTCCGTGGTGCGTCTCGACCAGCGCCTTGCTGATCGCGAGACCCAGTCCCAGGCCACCCAGCCGCGTCCGCTCCCCCTGCTCGAAGGCATTGAAAATTTTCGGCAACGTCTCCGCATCGATGCCCATCCCGTTATCGGAAACTTCCACGCGCAATTGCCCGTCGTTATTCGCGGTCCGAATTTCGAGACGGCCGCCTTCCGGCGTGAATTTGACCGCGTTCTTGATCAGGTTCCAAAAAATTTGCTGCAAACGGGCCGGGTCCGCCTCAAGGCAAACTTTTTCCGCGGCAAAATCGGTCTGAAGCGAGAGATGTTTGTGATCGATATCGGCCTGGCAGATTTCAAGGGCATTGCGCAGGAGCGAATGAGCGTCCACCTCCTCGAGGCTCAATTGAACCTTGCCTTTGCTGATGCGGGTCAGATCGAGAAGATCGTCAATCAAACGGCCTTCGAGTTCCACGTTGCGGCGAATCATCTGGAGCGAAGCGCGCGTTTCCTCAGGAAGATTTTCCTCCTGTTCGAGCGCGAGCACGGAAGTCAGCACCGGCGTGAGCGGCGTCCGCAGTTCGTGGCTGAGCATGGCCAGGAATGCATCTTTTGCGCGATTAGCGCGCTCCGCTTCCGCGCGTGCTTTTTGCGCCGCTTTGTAAAGACTCGCGTTATCGATGGCGAGCGCCGCGCGGTGAGCCAGTTCTTCCGCGAGCGACAATTCGTCCGAGCCACACAATCGCCCTTCCCTGGTATTCACCATCACGATCGCTCCGAGAACGCGGTCGTATGTCTTCAGCGGAACGGCGATAAAGGAGGTAGGCGCGAACGAAAGAAGCAGGTCGCGGTCTTCCGTCCGCTCAAAAACTTCCTGCAACGTCCCATTATCCATGTTGCAGCACATCTGCGACTGGCCTGTCTTCACCACCCGAGCTCCGCCCCTGGTAGCGGCAGGGCTCGCCGGAAATTCCTCGGCCAGCCTCCGCAACGCGGGCTCATCCAGCAGATCGGAGTGCGCCATTGCGACCTGGCGCAGTCCGCCATCTTCGTCGGCGGCGTGGATGACACAAAAATCGGCCAGCCGGGGTACCACCAAATGGGCGAGACTGTGAAAGGTCTTGTGAAATTCGAGGGAGCCCGCCAGCACATTGCTCGCATCGGCCAGGAAGGCGAGCCGCTCCTGCCGCGCTTCAGCTTCGGCGCGCGCGGCCTGTTCGCGAATCAACTTCTCGCGCTCTTCCGACTGCCGCTTTACCTGCTCGGTTTTTTTGTAGAGATCGACAAAGACCGCGATCTTCGCCCGCAGGATTTCCGGCACAACCGGCGTGAGAATATAATCGACTGCGCCTAACGAGTAGCCGCGCGAGACGTGCGTCTCGGTGTCGTTCACGGCGCTGATGAAGATGATCGGCGTCGTTTCGGAACGCTGGCGCTGCCGGATGAGCGCGGCGGTTTCGAAACCGTCCATGACAGGCATGTTCACGTCGAGCAGGATGACGGCGAAATCCTGCTTGAGCAGACACCGAAGCGCTTCCTTGCCCGAAGTCGCGCGAACCAGATTCTGGTTCAGCTCGGAGAGGACGGTCTCATGCGCGAGCAGTTTGTCGGCGCGGTCGTCGACAATAAGGATGCTGACCTTTTCCTCGGCCGGCTCCTTCGCGATGGGATCCTCGGGCATGGTTTAACGATGGAGCCAGCTCCGGAGCAGAGTGAGGAGACGTTCGGTATCGACCGGTTTGGAAATGTAATCGCTCGCGCCAGCGTCGATGCATTTCTCGCGATCGCCCTTCATCGCTTTCGCGGTCAGCGCGATGATGGGGAGTTGCTCGAAGCCGTACATCTTTCGGATGGCCCGCATCGTTTCGTACCCGTCCATTTCGGGCAGCATGATGTCCATTAGCACGAGATCTGTCTCCGGCTCGCTCTGCAACAGCTCGAGCGCGGCCTTTCCGGTCTCGGCGGAATGCACGTCCATCTTGTAACGCTCCAGCATGCTCGTCATCGCGAAGATATTCCGAATGTCGTCGTCCACGATGACGACCTTCTTGCCGGCGAGGATCTCATTGGGATCATGAAGACGCCGCAGGATTTCGCGCTTCTCCTCGGGCAACGTCGCCGCGTCGCGGTGCAGCCAAAGCGCGGTTTGATCGAAAAGGCGCTCGGGGCTGCGCACATTCTTCACGATCGTAGTCTGCGCGATCCGGTTCAGTTTTTCTTCCTCTTCGTTCGACAGCTCCTTCGCCGTGTAGACGATGATCGGCAGATGTTCGTGTTCGTCGCGGATCTTCTCGATCAATTCGAATCCCGACATGTCCGGCAGGACCAGATCGAGCACCACGCAATCGACCCGCTCGTTTCGCAGCCGGTCGAGGGCAGTGCGCGCGTCCGGCGCGTCGATCAAATGAGCTGTCTCATTTCCGATTAACTCGCGAATGCCGTCGCGCTGGCTTTCGTCGTCTTCCACCAGGAGCAGCTTTTTCGCCTTCGATTCACCCATCTCATGCGCCTTCTCGAAAATTTGCTTGATCTGCGTTTCATCGATCGGTTTGGTCAAAAAGCGAAGCGCGCCTTGTTTGAGTGCGTTCTCCGGCTCGTCCTGGGCCGAAACCACAAAGACCGGAATATGCCGCGTGGCGAGATCGGATTTCAGCCGGCCGAGAACCTGCCAGCCATCTACATCCGGCAGGCTCAGGTCGAGCGTGATCGCGGACGGCGCGAACTCCCGCACTAACTCGAGTCCAGTTTTTCCGCGCGGCGTGACCACGGCCTTAAATCCATTCTCACGAGCGACCTCGAGCAGCCACTGCGCAAAATCGCGGTCGTCTTCGATGATGACAACCGACTTCTCTCCCGGCAGAATATTTGCTCGATCGTCCGCGAGCGTGAACTCCATCGGCAGAGCAGCGGCCGTTTCGCCGTTGCTCATCGCATCCGGTTCGCCCAGGTCTGGTATGATCGCCTTCATGGGCCGCTCTACGGGAGCCGCGCTATAACTTTGCGGCAAAAACAAGGTGAAGGTGCTGCCGCGCCCTTCCAAACTTTCGACGCGAATCTCGCCACCCAGGACCCGCGCCAGTTCGCGGCTGATCGCGAGGCCGAGTCCCGTGCCGCCATATCTCCGGCTCGTGCTCCCATCCGCCTGCAGAAACGGCTCGAAAATCGTCACCTGTTTATCCAGCGGAATTCCAATTCCGCTGTCGCTCACCGAAAACGCCAGAACGCTCTCCGCGCGATTCAGATTCAAATTCTCCGGTGACCACCCTTCGGTCACCCGGCCCACGCTGAGGTTCACGTAGCCGCGTTCGGTGAACTTGAACGCGTTCGAGAGCAGATTCTTCAGGACTTGATCGAGCCGCTGGGCATCCGTATGCACCGCTTCGGGCACGTCCGCCTCGACGTCGATCTTGAAGCTGACTCCCTTGCCTTCCGCGACATGGCGGAAAGTTCGCTCCATCGTCTGGCGCATTTCTTCGAAGCGCACTTCGCCCACATCGAGCGAGACCGTGCCGGACTCGATCTTCGACAAGTCGAGAATGTCGTTGATCAACTTCAGCAAATCCTTGCCTGAGCCACGAATTGTGCGCGCGAACTCGACCTGCTTCGGAGTGAGGTTGCCGTCGGGGTTCGACGATAATTGCTCCGCGAGAATGAGCAGGCTGTTGAGCGGCGTGCGCAACTCGTGGGACATGTTGGCGAGAAACTCGGACTTGTAACGCGAGGTGAGCGAGAGCTGCTGCGCTTTTCCTTCGAGCGCCTGCCGCGCCTGTTCGACCTCGCGGTTCTTGCGCTCCACTTCTTCGTTTTGTTCGAAGAGCTGGCGTGCTTTTTCCTCCAGCTCCTGGTTCGTCTGCTGCAATTCTTCCTGCCGGCTTTGCAACTCCGAGGCGAGCGACTGCGATTGTTTCAGCAGATCTTCCGTGCGCGTATTCGCCTCGATCGTGTTCAGGACGATGCCGATGCTTTCCGTCAGCTGATCGAGAAATGCCTGGTGCGTGTTATTGAATCGATCGAGCGACGAAAGCTCCATGACCGCCTTCACCTGGCCTTCGAAGAGGATCGGCAGCACAACGATGTTCATCGGCGCCGCCTCGCCGAGTCCGGAGCTGATCTGCACGTAATCGTTCGGCACGCTGGTGAGGAGGATGCGTTCTTTTTCGAATGCGGCCTGGCCGACGAGACCTTCGCCGAGCTTGAAGCGATTGTTCACACCTTTGCGCTCGCGATACGCGTAACTCGCGAGAAGTTGCAGCTCGGGTTCTTCCCCGGCCGTGTCCATCATATAGAATACGCCCTGTTGCGCGGAGACGACCGGCGCCAGCTCGGAGAGAATCAAGCGCCCCACCGTGAGCAAATCTTTTTGGCCCTGCAGCATGCGAGTGAACTTCGCGAGGTTCGTCTTGAGCCAATCCTGCTCGTCGTTGCGCAACGTGGTGTCCTTCAGGTTGCGAATCATCTCGTTGATGTTGTCCTTCACGAACGCGACTTCGCCCTGCGCATCGACTTGAATCGATCGCGTCAAATCGCCTTTCGTCACCGCCGTCGCCACGTCCGCGATGGCGCGCAACTGCGAGGTCAGATTGCCGGCGAGCTGGTTCACGTTGTCCGTCAGATCGCGCCATGTTCCCGCCGCGCCGGGCACGTTGGCCTGGCCGCCGAGTTTTCCTTCCACGCCCACTTCGCGCGCCACGCCGGTGACCTGGTCGGCAAAAATCGCGAGCGTGTCGGTCATGCCGTTGATCGTGTCCGCCAGCGCGGCGATTTCGCCTTTCGCTTCGACGAGCAGCTTCTGTTTCAGATCGCCGTTCGCAACTGCCGTCACGACTTTCGCAATGCCGCGCACCTGGTTGGTCAGATTGCCGGCCATGAAATTCACCGAGTCGGTCAAATCTTTCCATGTGCCCGCGACGCCTTTTACGATGGCCTGCCCGCCGAGCCGTCCTTCCGTGCCGACTTCGCGGGCCACGCGTGTCACTTCCGACGCGAATGAATTCAGCTGATCCACCATCGTGTTGACGGTGTTCTTCAACTCCAGGATCTCGCCTTTCACGTCGACCGTGATTTTCTTCGAAAGATCGCCCGTCGCGACCGCCGTCGTAACCGCCGCGATGTTTCGCACCTGCGTTGTCAGGTTGCTCGCCATGAAATTCACCGAGTCGGTGAGATCTTTCCACGTGCCGGAAACGCCTTCGACGCGTGCCTGGCCGCCGAGCGCTCCTTCCGATCCTACTTCGCGCGCCACACGCGTTACTTCCGACGCAAACGAACGGAGCTGATCCACCATCGTGTTGATCGTGTCCTTCAGTTCCAAAATTTCGCCGCGCACATCGACTGTGATTTTTTTCGACAAGTCGCCGTTCGCGACCGCCGTCGTGACCTCCGCGATGTTTCGCACCTGATCGGTCAGATTGCCGGCCATCGAATTCACCGAGTCGGTCAAATCCTTCCACGTGCCGGCGACGCCTTTCACATCGGCCTGGCCGCCGAGGCGTCCTTCCGTTCCCACTTCGCGAGCCACGCGCGTTACTTCCGCCGCAAACGAGCTGAGCTGATCGACCATCGTGTTGATCGTGTTTTTGAGCTCCAGGATTTCGCCCTTCACATCGACGGTGATCTTTTTCGACAAATCGCCGTTGGCGACCGCGGTCGTGACCTCCGCGATATTTCGCACCTGGCCAGTCAGGTTACCGGCCATGAAATTCACGGAGTCGGTCAAATCTTTCCAGGTGCCGGCGACGCCGCGCACGTCTGCTTGCCCGCCCAGTTTTCCTTCCGAGCCCACCTCGCGCGCGACACGCGTTACTTCCGACGCAAACGAACGCAACTGATCCACCATCGTGTTGATCGTGTCTTTGAGCTGCAAAATCTCGCCGCGCACATCGACCGTGATCTTCTTCGACAAGTCACCGTTCGCTACGGCGGTCGTGACTTCCGCGATGTTTCGCACCTGGCCTGTGAGATTACCGGCCATCGAATTCACCGAGTCGGTCAAATCCTTCCACGTGCCAGCCACGCCTTTCACATCGGCCTGGCCGCCAAGGCGCCCTTCCGTTCCCACTTCGCGAGCAACGCGCGTTACTTCCGAGGCGAATGAGCTGAGTTGATCGACCATCGTATTGATCGTGTTCTTCAGCTCCAGGATTTCGCCCTTCACGTCGACCGTGATTTTCTTGGAAAGATCACCCGTCGCGACCGCGGTCGTGACTTCCGCGATGTTTCGCACCTGGCCGGTAAGGTTACCGGCCATCGAGTTCACCGAGTCCGTCAGATCCTTCCACGTGCCGGCAACGCCCTTCACATCCGCCTGGCCGCCGAGCTTGCCCTCGCTACCTACTTCGCGAGCGACACGTGTTACTTCCGAAGCAAAGGACCGGAGCTGATCCACCATCGTGTTGATAGTGTCCTTCAATTCTAAAATCTCGCCGCGCACATCGACCGTGATCTTCTTCGACAAGTCGCCGTTTGCGACCGCGGTCGTGACGTCAGCAATGTTGCGGACCTGGCCGGTCAGATTGCCGGCCATCGAGTTCACCGAGTCGGTCAAATCTTTCCAGGTTCCGGCGACGCCGCGCACATCGGCCTGGCCGCCGAGCGCGCCTTCCGAACCCACTTCGCGCGCCACGCGCGTCACTTCCGAGGCGAACGAACGAAGCTGATCCACCATCGTGTTGATCGTGTCCTTTAGTTCGAGAATTTCCCCGCGCACATCCACCGTGATCTTTTTCGAGAGATCTCCGTTTGCAACCGCGGTCGTAACCTCGGCGATGTTTCGGACCTGGCCGGTCAGGTTGCCGGCCATCGAGTTCACCGAGTCGGTCAAATCTTTCCAGGTGCCGGCCACGCCCTTCACATCCGCCTGGCCGCCGAGTTTTCCTTCCGTTCCCACTTCCCGCGCCACGCGCGTCACTTCCGAGGCGAACGAGCTGAGCTGGTCGACCATCGTGTTGATCGTGTTCTTCAGCTCCAAAATTTCGCCCTTCACGTCGACGGTGATTTTTTTGGAAAGGTCGCCGTTCGCGACCGCCGTCGTGACGAGCGCAATGTTACGCACCTGCGCCGTCAGGTTGCCGGCCATGAAGTTCACCGAGTCGGTGAGATCCTTCCAGGTGCCGGCCACCCCGCGCACGTCGGCTTGGCCGCCCAGCTTGCCTTCCGTGCCCACTTCGCGGGCCACGCGCGTCACTTCGGCGGCGAAGGAGGAAAGCTGATCCACCATGGTGTTGATGGTGTTCTAGAGCAGCAGGATCTCGCCTCTTACGTTCACCGTGATCTTCTTCGAGAGTTCACCGCTGGCGATGGCCGTGGCCACCTCGGCGATGTTGCGGACTTGGCCGGTCAGGTTCTGGGCC
>JBEEHO010000203.1:0-8048 GCA_041167425.1 Verrucomicrobiota bacterium
GAGTCTCGCTGAACTCAATGCTCTCGCGAAGTGGATTGATGGCCTCTTGGGTCCGGAAGACGCCGAGGGCAAACGCCACTGTTCGCCGCGCATCCGTGATCTGCATAAGTTGGCGCTCGCATATTATTTTCATCCCGAGATGCGGGGGCGAACCTCGATGAAGGCGGTTCTACCCGCGGTTTGGCGCCATTCCGCCGTTGTGCGTGCCCGTCCGTCGTTTGCACGATACCTCCAGCTCGACGGTCAGCGACAGCCAATCGATCCCTACAAAACGCTGCCTCCGCTGCCGCTGGGTGACGCCGATGAGGACGAGGATGCTGTCACTGACGGGACGGGCGCCATCCGGGTCTATCAGGATTTGATTTTTGCCCGGGATAACAGCCCGGAATTTCGAGCTAACCGGGAGCTACTCCTCAAACAGTATTGCGAGCTCGACACGGCGGCGATGGTGATGATCTGGGAGCATTGGAGTGCTCCCGTTGATCGTGTGGTCCCGGATGCCGACGACCGGTGACGAACGGATTTCGGAACGACATCGTCCGGCGTGCGGTGTGAGCGCCGAATTCGCATTTAGTTCCGCATCCGTTTCCGACGCACATCCGGACAAGCTTTTTGCGAGATGCGGCGTCTATCTGCAGGTTGTGAAGGCGAGACACTAGGCAACTTCGGGACCGAAGGCCGATTTTATCGCTCGCTGCGCGCCGTAAAGGTATTGCTCGCTACGCTGCGCTCCACCTTGACTGTGCTCGCTCCGCGGGGAGGGAGGTCTTTATCGGTCGCGTTCGAGGAGCTATTGCTCGTTCCCAAATAAGATGACGGCTCAGCGCGTAAACGAGATGTCGCGCAGCGCCTTTGCGATTCGCGCTTTCACTCGTTGCATCTCGTCCTGCGGCACCGGGTGTCCTTCGGCTTCTTCGATTAAGTGATCCAGCAGAATCTTGCGGCGGCCTCCTCTGCGATGAGCCGCAAGCGTCTTGCGCGTGAGCTTCCGTTGCAGCTTTGATCTCGGGTCTGCCGTGGTGGAGGAATGCGGCCCGCCCACGAGCAGGTCGTAGCGAATGAGGCCCGTGACATAGGCGGAGAACGAGGGATAGCCAAGTTCCTGCCATCGCACGTCGACGAGCCTCCAGATATCGAACGGGAAGGTGACACGTTCCGGGACTGCGCTCAGCTGCACCGGTAAATCGTGCCGGCTACGCGTCGCGACGTTCTGCAAGTGGTGAATACGCTCGACGAGCTGCACGAGTAGCCCGTCGCGTTTCTGTCCCGGGCGATAACGCGAGACCAGCTCGCGGTCCACGGCGTCTTGCGCGGCTTGCGTGTCACGAGCTATTGAGACCGTGATCTCGTGCTTCGCGTCGGAACGCAGATCGTAGCAGACCAACTCCACGGCATACGGTGCGAAGATGCTGTGGCCGAATTCGCCGCTGCGCCGCTTCACGGCGGGCGCAAGCAAGCCCGGAATCGTGATGCTTTTGCGAACTCCCTTTGGCATAACCCGCGCCCTTTCCGAATGAGCATTCAATCCTGCTTGAACCCGGGATGTTTGGCCAGCCAGGCGTCGAGTCGCTGGGGGGTGCATTTGCCGAGAGAGAAGGGCGTGTCAGACGCATTCTTGATTTGCGACATGGCCGTGCGTCCAACGCCGGAGAGGACGCAGAGCTCCGCGCTGTTGAACTGACGGTGCGGAAACTTCGCTGCCAAAAAGAGCAGCGCTGCGATGGTTGTTGCCGAGGAGAAGGAGCCGCTCCCTGCGGCGTCGAGGTGGTCTGTGGAGGCTTGTTTGATCATTTAGTTTGGTCCCTTTTTTTGTTACATCCCCAAGGATACGTTCAGATGAACACTTCGACAATCCTGCGGTCATGGCCACTTCGTCGAAGGAGACGAATGGGGAATTCTCCCCACAGCCTCGAAAAGGCCCTGAAACGGCCAGGCGATCAGATCCTGTCAAAAAAAATCGCAGGTCCCGAGAGAACGGCTGAGACGCGTTCGAGAACACTGCAGAAAGACTGACGGGCCTCGAATCAGGTCTGGAAAAAACGGGGTGTAGAGCCTTCGTGTCGCGCGAGTTCTGGAGCAAGTGCGCCGAAGCGAGCGCGGCAAGAAACCTCAACCCTGCTTTCATTGCCATGACCGAAATCCAAGTAAAGAGACTCGTAAACGAAGCCGTTCTCCTCCACCGCGACATTGCCATCCGAACAGATCGTCTGAAAACCCTCAAAGCCGACCTCGTCCGCGAGGCGAGGCGCCACGAACACGAATTCACTCCAACTGAAAACGGCGGTTCGCGCTGGTCGGTGACCGGCAACAACGGCTGCATCGCTCGTGTGAACTTCCCGGCTCCCGCGCTCGTGCCGTTGATCGATTCGGAGACCGAAACGTTCGACCACGTGCTCGCCCTGGCCGGCGAGTCGCTAGATCGCCTTTTCGCATCAGTTCATTTCCTGCGGCCCGTGGCCGATTTCCGCGACGAAGTCAGGGCGGCGCTGCCGACCGCCGAAGCCGGTAAACTGATTGAGCTCTGCCAGACGACATCTTCGCCGCGCGTGAGCTTCGAGACAGCGCAGTCAAAAACTTCGTAACGCACAGGAGAAATCACTAGATGCGTTACAAGAACAACGTTGGTCCGCAGATGCGCCGTCGCCGTTATGCGCTCGGCTGGTCTCAATCCGATCTCGCGACGAAACTGCAACTCGCGGGTTTCGATATTAGCCGCAGCGGCGTTTCAAAAATCGAAGCGCGTCTCTCGTACGTCGACGACAAGACACTGCTCTATCTCGCCGAAGTCCTGAAAGTTCAGGTGCAGGAACTCTTCCCACCGCGAACGCCGGGAAATCGCATCCACGACTTCATGGAGAAGTTGGAGACAACGCGTTTCTGACCTACGCATTTTTTGAATTTAATAAGGAAACCACGGCAGGTCTTCCGCCGATCCGAAGGCGATAATTTGTATCCCCTGATTGTATCCCCTAGCCTCGAAAAGCAGCAAATCGGGGCTAATCGCAGCTAAAGCCGAAATCGATGGAATCGCCGTAAGTGCCTGATTTGCAACGATAGCTAATGATAGCTAAAGCCGGCTAGGAGGCTCGAACTCCTGACCTGCTGATTACAAATCAGCTGCTCTACCAACTGAGCTATGCCGGCAATAACGCGCGCAGTGTAGCGCAGCGATCGCGGCGCGACAAGCGCACCGGCTACAAACGCGAGCGGGCATCCACCGTGAGCGGCTCAGCGGTCTCGAGGTTCTTGATCACCGTGCTGAGGTAAACCGATCCCGGATAAAACGCTTTGTATTTCGTTATTTCCCCCCGGTTCATCACTCGGAAGCCGTATCGCTCGAACATTTTTTCGCCACGCCGGCTCTCGAAAGTGACGATCTGGCCGTAAACGCGTTTCTCGCCGCACCGGTAGAGATAACTCAAATACGCACTCATTAAGGCACGGGTGGTGGACATCTTGCGGGCCTCCGGCTGCAGATTGATATGAAAATGCGGCGTTCTCCGCGGCGCGGCCGGCACCTCGCGCCAGCCGTGGCCGATCATCCAGCGAATGAACCTGCGGGAGCGGTCGTTGTACCCGGCATAACGCGCCAGCGCCCGGACGAAGAGCCGTAGATTCTGGCGGAACGCATAAAATTGATTCCGCAGCGGTTTGCGCGACCCGAGAAGATAGCCGCGAATTTCGCCTCCGATCTCCAGGACGAAGGAGGATTCCGGCTCTTTGTCGGTGTAGTAGGTGGTCAGAAAATCCGCGAACAGTTCGCGATCTTCGTAGACCGGATCGATCGGCTCACCGAGAAAGCCCGTTTGGCAGCAAAGTTCCCGCACGGCCTCGCGGTCGGAGGCGCGGTAACTGCGAATCACAAGTGGGTTTTCGTTCTTCATCTGCCTAACGCTGCCGATAGTGTGCGCAAACCTCGCGGTAAATGCAAAGCAGTCCGTCAAATACCCGGGGCCAGGCGTAACGCTCGACGGCCACCGCCGCGGCGGTCGCGCCCAGGTCTTCCAAATCTTTTCCGCTGAATTCCTCGATCGCATGGGCCAAAGCTTCCGGGCTGTTTTCCCCCGCCCACGCTTCCTGTTCGTGACAAATAATGCGGTCCATGTAAGAGCCGCGAATCCCGACTACCGGCGTGCCGCACGCCTGGCTTTCGAGTGCGACCAGTCCAAACGTCTCTTGAATGCCGGGGTGGACGAAGAGGTCGGCGGCGCGATAAAAGCGCGCGAGTTCCGACGAATCCGTGCAGTACTGGATCCATTTTACATTCCCGTTGCGCGCCTGGAGCTGGCGCAACCTTTCGCGCTGCGGGCCATCGCCGATCACGAGAAGCTCGAAGTCATTCGGCCGGCGCTTCGCCAGGATTTCGAACGAAGTGAAAAGTGTCTCCGTGTTTTTTTCGGGTGCGAGGCGTCCGATGTAGAGGAGGAGTTTTCGGTCCGGTCCGATCCCCAGTTTGCTACGGGTTGCGAGCGCGTCGTCTGGCCCTGGGCAAAAAACTTCCGTGTTTACGCCGAGATTCACGGTGCGCAGATTCCGCACACCCCATTCTTCCAGAACCTGCGCCAATTGCTGCGAGGGCACGAGCGTCGCCTCGAAGCGATTGTAAAGCGCGCGCACATATTTTTTTGCGGCAGGAAGAAGGAGCCTGGCCAGGCCGCGCAAATAAGCTTCAGGAAAATGCGAATGATAAAACGCCACGACTGGAATTTTTAGTCTTCGACCGACGGAAACCGCTTTCCAGCCCACCTGATACGGATCGCCGGATTCGATAATATCGGGTCGCTCGCGTTCCAGGATTTCGCCGAGAGCGCGAAGATTCAGAAGAGCGCGGTATCGCGCCGAGCGGGAAACCAGCGGCGAACGAATCGAGTAAATTCGCGAACGCTCGCCGGCAATCACTTCCGTTTTGGCGCCGGGAATGATGAGGACGTGTTCGTTCTCCTGCGACTTCGTCCGAAGGTAGTTAATCTTCTCGTGGACGTAACGCTTCACGCCTCCGCTCAGAGGCGAATAAAACTGAGTGAGATCGCAGATTTTCAACCAGGCACTGTAGCCGCTTCGCTATGCGAAGCGCGAGTCAAGCCGTCGCATTTCATTCGGCGCCGTCCACAGAGCCGGTGTTACGACTTCTCCAACCCGCTCAGATATTTCTCCGCTTCCAACGCGGCAGCGCACCCCGAGCCCGCCGCAGTGACCGCCTGTTTGTAAACGCGATCTGCCACATCACCCGCGATGAAAACGCCCGGATATTTGCTCTCCGCCAGATGCCTCACGAGTAGATAGCCATCCGGATCCGTCTCCAGTTTTCCCGCGAACGCTTTTGTGTTCGGATCGTGACCGATCGCGACGAAGACGCAGGCGACCGGCAACTCGCTCACCTCGTGCGTCTCGATATTGCGCAATATCACAGCCGCCATTTCTCCTTTTTCATCGGGAACGTATTTCGTCACTACGGTATTCCAGATCGGCTCGATTTTTTTACAGGCGAGCACACGGTCGGCCATGATCTTCGAGGCGCGCAACTGGTCGCGGCGATGGATGAGATAAACCTTCGAAGCGAACTTGGTCAGGAAAAGCGCCTCTTCCGCGGCGGAATCTCCGCCGCCAATCACGCACACGGGAACATTACGATAAAATGCGCCGTCGCAGGTCGCGCACGAGGTCAATCCATGGCCGACCAGCTTCTCTTCGTTTTCCAGCCCAAGCCACCGCGCCGCGGCGCCGCTGGCGATGATAAGCGCGCGGGTTTCGATCCATTTGTCGTCGACTTTGATCCTGATGTGGTCGTCGAGGCTTTCGAAATCGGTCGCCTCTGAATAGGAAAAGCGCGCTCCGAATTTTTCCGCCTGGGCATGCATGTTCAGGATCAGCTGCGGCCCGTCGATTCCCTCGGGAAAGCCGGGGAAATTCTCGACCAGCGTGGTGGTCGAGAGTTGCCCGCCGGGCTGGCGGCCCTCCAGCACGAGCGGGCTTAAATTGCCGCGCGCGGCGTAGATTGCCGCGGTCAATCCCGCGCATCCGCTCCCCACGATGATGACTTTCTCCATCCAATGAAGTTAGCACGGCCCGTCTCGCTTCAAAGCCGCCGACTGTTATTGCCCCGCTGTCAGTCCCCTCTATTTTGCGCGATGCCCGAACTCGCCGAGGTGGAATTTTTTCGCCAGCAATGGGACTCCGGCCTCGGCCAGAAGATCCACTCGGTGCAACTCCATCCGCGGAAAAGAATTTTCCGCGGGAGCAATCCGCGCAAGATGGTTGAGCACTTAAGCGGAAGCCGGTTCCTCCGCTCGCACGCCCGCGGGAAGCAGATGTTTTTCGAGTTTACCGGCGGCAACTGAATCGGAATTCATCTTGGAATGACGGGCAAGTTGCGGACGGAGCCCGCGGGATTTCGTCCTGAAAAGCACGATCATTTTGTTCTGCACCTGGCGCGGCAGGCCCTCGTTTTTCGGGATGCCCGGCTCTTCGGCCGGGTGCGGTTTTATCACGCAAAAACGGAGCCGGAATGGTGGCGGACAGGCGGACCCGAGATTTCATCCGAGCAGTTCGATCGGGCCTTTCTCAACGCGTTCCTGGCTCGTCACGCGCGTGCACCGATCAAGGCCGTCGTCCTGATGCAAAATGGATTTGCCGGAATCGGCAATTGGATGGCGGATGAAATCTTATGGCGCGCCAGAATCGCGCCGTCGACTCTGGCCGGCGTCCTATCCGCGGCGCAACGCGCGCGACTGCTTCGAGAAACACGCTTCGTCGCCAGCGAATCGCATCATCGGTCCCGACTTTTCGGATCCGCCGGCGAATTGGCTCATCCATCAGAAGTGGAAGCGTGATGGGGTCTGCCCGCGCCACCGATCGCCCTTGCGGAAAGGGACGATTGGCGGACGAACGACGGCCTGGTGCCCGCGCTGCCAGAAATGATCCAGTCGTTAGGTCATGCCGTCACATGCACGGCGATTTTATGAAATCCAGTCGTGCCTGACTTGAACGGACGATCCTCGTCCCATTCCTGGATCTCGCCTTCGCCGTCGGTCGCGCGAACAACGAGGGTGTAATCATCGGCCGCCTCTGGTCGCCAGTTGTAACTCCAGAGCGCCCACGTCAATTTCGTGCCGGGATAATCGAGCTTCGCTTCCCGCCAATTTTCGCCATCGTCGAAACTGACTTCCACGCGGCTGATCCCGCGATCGCCGCCGAACGCCACCCCGCCCACCAGAATGCCTTTGCTTGCCGCCTCGAACTTGAAGGTCGATTCGTGATCGGGCTGATCGAAACGCGATCGTGTCGGGACGATGAAATCCCGGCCCCATCCTTGCGCCTCGTAAAAGCCTTTCGCGTTGGCATCGGCGACCTCGATGCGCGTGATCCATTTCACATGTTTCTCGCCGAAGTAACCCGGCACAATCACCCGCGCCGGAAATCCGTGACGATGCGGCAACGCCTCGCCGTTCATTTCGTAAACAACCAGCGTGGTCGGATCCATCGCCTTCTCGAGGGGAAATGTGTCGGTGTAGTTATCGACGCCATGCAAGCGCACCTTGGCCGCGCCGGTCAAAGGCGTGGCCGCGTTCAGGAGCGTTCCCATCGTCACTCCTTTCCAGATGGCGTTGCTCATCAGGCCGGCGTCGAGCCCATTGCTGATGCACATTAACGTTGTTTCCTGGGTCACGGCCGGGAGCGCTTTCAACCGTTCGAGTCCGTACGTCTGCCTGGTTTTGACGAGACCCGTGATCTCGAGGCGCCAGAGAGATGGATTCACCTGCGGATCGACGACATTCTTGGTGACGCAATAGAACTGGTCGTTAGGCGTAATGGGCTGGACGATTCGTCCTTTGTATTGAGTGCCGTCGTAACTAAAAGTGGCGATGCGATAGAGCTGGCGGAGCAACCCGGCACCGCCACCAGCAAACAGAAGGCCCAGGCCACCGAAGAGCAGCGCGCGCCGGCCGATGCTGGGACTGAATTCCTGATCGTTGATCTGCGCAGATGGTCGGGTGAGAAAACGGAAACCGAGGACGATCATCCGTTCGAAACAGACGAACGCGGCGAAC
>JBEEHO010000204.1:0-6265 GCA_041167425.1 Verrucomicrobiota bacterium
GCGAGGTTCGCGCGGCACCAAAAAGGCGCCTCGCCCACACCGCTCACGGTCGTGGCGCTCGGCGGTTACGGGCGCGGCGAGCTCAACCCGTTCAGCGACGTGGACGTGATGTTTCTGCACAACAAAAACGGATCGGGCATCTCCCCCTATGCGGCGCAGGTCATCGAACAGACGCTCTATCTTCTGTGGGACATCGGATTCAAAGTCGGGCACTCCACGCGTTCCATTTCCGAAGCGATCAGCCTGGCGAACACGGACATGCTCACAAAAACCGCAATGCTGGAATCGCGGCAGCTCGCGGGCGATCCGAGTCTGGCTCACCTCTTCCGCAAACGCTTTCGCGCCAATTGCGTGAAGGGGCGGGAGAAGGAATACGTCTCGCTGCGCATGCAGGACCAGGCGGCGCGGCACGCGAAATTTGGCGACACCGTTTACGTGCAGGAGCCGCACCTCAAGAGCGGCTGCGGCGGATTGCGCGATTATCAAAATCTTCTTTGGATGACTTTTTTCAAGGAAGGCGCGCTCACCACCACGCATCTCGTCGGCAAAGATTGGCTGAGTGAAGCCGACCGGCGACGAATCGAGGCGGCCTACGAGTTTTTGCTCCGGCTGCGGACCGATCTGCATTACGCGACCGGCCGCGCCACCGACACTCTGCACTTCAACGTGCAGGACCAGATCGCGGACCGGCTCGGTTATCCGCAAAAGCGCGGGACGCTGCGAAACGAAGCGTTGATGAAGGATTACTACGAACACACGCGAAACATTTTTCGCGTGACCGAGCGAATCACCGAGCAGTTTGCCAGCGGGCAATCGTCCGCCACCACGCGTTCGCTTTTTAGTTTCCTGCCGCTCCCGAAAATACGGGAGGAACGCGTGGGCCAGTTTCGTGTGCGCCACGGCCAGCTCTTTGCCCAACGCCCGGATATTTTTGCGCGGACACCCCACGCGATGCTGCAAGTTTTTCTCCTCGCGCAGGCACGCAACCTGGATTTGAGCCCGGACCTCGCCGACCTCTTCACACGCAACCTTGGTTTGGTCACGCGCGCCTTTCGCAACGCGAAAGAACCGCGCGAAACATTCCGGACGATCATGTCCCGCAAAGGCGAAGTCGGCCGCATTTTGCGCATGATGCATCGTGTCGATTTTCTCGGCCGTTACGTGCCGGAATTCGGGCAGCTCACCTGTCTGGTGCAGCACGAATTCTTCCATCGTTACACCGCGGATGAACACACGCTGGTTTGCATCGACAAGCTGGACGAGGTCATCCAGACCGAAGAGACCAAATTCCGCATGTACCGCGAGGTCTTCGAGAAACTGGAAGATCCGCTCATTCTCTATCTCGCGTTGCTTTTGCACGATACCGGCAGAGCCGTCGGGGCGCGGCCGCATTCGGAAGCGAGCGCGCTTTTTGCGCAAGGCGCCGCCGTTCGTCTCCAGCTTTCCGCCACGCAACGCCGCTCTTTGATTTTGCTGGTCGATCATCATTTGACGCTTTCGAACATGGCGCAGCAGCGCAATCTCGATGACCCGGAAACCGCGGTGGAGTTCGCGCGCATCGTGAAGGACCAGAGGAATCTCGACGCGCTGATGCTGCTTACGCTCGCGGACGGCCAGGGCACGAGCGCGGACGCGTGGTCGGACTGGAAGGAAACGCTGGTCTGGCAATTGTATCACGCGACGTCGCAATACCTGTCGGACCAGGAAGCGTTTTACGAGCAGACCAAGATCGAGCGCGAGCGGCTGGAGAAGAGCGTGACGGAAAACCTGGGCGCCGATTACGCCGAGGAAGTGGAGGCGCACTTCGAGTTCATGCCGGACAATTATTTCCGCGCGTTCCAAGTGAAGGAACTCGTTTCCCA
Organism: Verrucomicrobiota bacterium; assembly: GCA_041167425.1. Classification (GTDB taxonomy): domain Bacteria; phylum Verrucomicrobiota; class Verrucomicrobiia; order Chthoniobacterales; family UBA10450; genus AV80. Next base: position 1,863 of record JBEEHO010000204.1, read on the forward strand.
TCTCAAACTCTTCCGGCGTTTTTTGCAGAAACTGTATTGGACAGACGAACCGCCGCTCGCGCCAGCGATCGCGTGGCAGGCCTTTGCCGCGCAGGGCCACAGCATCGTTTCGTTCTGCGCCTGGGACGGCCAGGAGCTCCTGGCCAAAATCGCGGGAGCTTTTGCCGTGGTCCCAATTAATATTCTCAGCGCCGATATTTACACACGCGGCGATAACGTGGTCCTGGATATTTTTCGCGTGTGCGACACGAAATTCCGGGCCGTGACCGACAAGCACGATCAGGCGCTGGTGGAAAGCACGCTGCGGCAAGCGCTCGCCAGCGAAGACTTTGATTTCGCGCCGTTGCTGGACAAGGCGCGACGGAAAATCGCGAAGCTGACCAGCCGCGGTGAGATGGATTTTCCTACGCGCGTGACGGTGGAAAACAAGGCGCATCCGACCCATACGCTGGTCCAGATTCAAACTCCGGACCGTCTCGGGCTGCTTTATCGATTGCTCACCGCGTTCGGAGAAGAACGTGTTTCGATTGCGCTCTCGCGGATCAGCACCGAGAAAGGCGCGGCCATCGATACCTTCTATGTGGCCGATCGGGCGACGCGCGGAAAGATCACCGAGCCGTCGCGGATCGCCGCGTTACAGGAGCGGCTGCATCGCGCCGCGCTGGGGACAACTTGAGGCGCGCCCGGGTAGCACATGCGTCTCGCGTGCCGGCGACGGCGTCCTCGCCGTCGCGAACTTCGAAAAGATTGTTTCGGCGAGACGCCGAAACCAGCACGCGAGACGCGTGCGCTACCCGGACGAGCAGGCACGATGCGCTTACGAGGTTCGAGGCGAAATAATCAGGCTGGATGATGAGGCCTTTGCGCTTAACTTCCCGGCGATCTTCCTGCCATGAATGTCCTGATCCTTGCCGCGGGTTATGCCACGCGGCTCTATCCACTCACCCTTCACAAAGCGAAACCGCTTCTCGAGGTCGCGGGCAAACCGATGATCGAGTGGGTGCTCGATCATCTCGCCGGCGTGCCGGATATCGAAAAGGTTTACGTGGTCACGAACAGCAAGTTCGTGAAAGATTTTCAAACGTGGGCGGATGATTATCGGCAGCGGCACGCCGGACTCCCGCTCAAAATCGTTAACGACGGCTCGACCGACGACTCCGACAAACTCGGTGCGATTGGTGACATTACTCTCGTGATCACGAGGGAGGATTTGGCGAACGACGACCTCATTGTGGTAGGGGGCGACAATCTCTTCAGCGAATCGCTGGAAGGTTTCGTGCGAGCGGCCAGGGGGTCGGAAGCGACGCTGGCGACCTATGATGTGGGGGATCTGGAGGCGATCAAGAAATACAGCAGCATCACGACCGACGCGGCGGGCATCATCACGGAATTCGAAGAGAAACCGGCTGAGCCGAAAAGTACGCTGACCGGGATCGCTCTCTATTATTTCTCACGGGAAGTGGTGCCGCTTTTCACCACGTACGTCGCGGCGGGAAATAATCCGGACCAGCCGGGGCGATTCATCCAGTGGCTCCACACGAGAAAGCCAGTGAAGACATATCAGATCCAGGGGACCTGGTTCGATATCGGGAGCAAGGAAACGCTGGAAGAAGCGAACCAGATTTTCGCGAAGTTTTCGCGCGGCTAACTGGAGCTATTTCAGCCTGCCCTCATCAAACTCGATGAGGTCGAAGTAAGTGCGAATATCTTTGCGGCCATCGCCGCCGGCTTCCTTCAGGAAGTGGACGAAGCGCGCCTTCTTCGCGGCGGTATCGGGCTTGCGGGAAATCATCGCCTCATTCCAGTGCTCGATCGCCTCGGACGAATGCCCGGTGCCGTTTTTGGAAATCCAATCGAGAATGGCGGCATCCTCATCGAGACGGTTGGCCGCTTCTTCAAACTCGTCCGGGTTCAATTTCAAAAAAGCCAGGAGATGTTTGTCGAACCCGACCGTTTTGTAATTGTAGCCATCGAGCAATCCCTTGCGATGAAGCTTCGCCTTGTCGATCAGGCGGGGCAGATGGACGTAACCGCCCAGCCGATCGTAGGGACTGCGTGGAAGCAGTTTTTTTTGCATTGCGCCCCGAGCTAGGTCGCGGGCAGAGGATGCGGCACCACTTCCGGCGCGGCTGTGTCGGTGACCGCATCCGCGGCGGCGGCGGGAACCGGCTTCGACTCGGGCAGCAGCTCCGCCTGAGTGAGCCGGGCGCTCCCGATGATGAGCTGGCCGGTGAAGATTCCACCTTTCTCGACTGAAATGGATTTGGCCGTGACGTTGCCATCGAGCGTGGCGTTGCGGTGAATGACGACCGGCCCTTCCGCGACGATCTCGCCCGTCATGCGCCCGCGAATCTCGATGCTCTTGACCCGGATCCGGCGAAAAAATTGCACGTCGGATTTGCGCTCGACGAGAACGTGTTCCGCCGTGAGGCGGCCAGGTATTTTGCCGGAATAATTGATCGTGGCGGTGCCGACGCAATTCATGTTGCCGCGCATTTTTCCTTCGATCAGCGCGGAGCGACAGGTCACCGTGCTGCTGCTCAATTCGCCTTTCGCGGTGACGTGAACTTCGCCGTGGGTTTTAATCGAGCGGCTGAAGCTGGTGACGATCTTGTAATCGCGCAGATCGATGTGCGTGCTGCACTTCGGACAAAAGGTGGACGAAGCGGCGGAGCTGACTTCCTGTTTCGCCTTGCAATCGAAGCATTCGATTTCGGAGTTGTGATGCTTGTTCCAGAGACCTTCGATCTTGCGCCGAAACGACGGATCGGGCGCGGCCTCCACGGGCTCGTCCTTGGGCCGCAGGCGCACTTCGACCTTGGGGGCCGAAGGCGCGAAATGTCCCGCGCATTGGCGGCACATCGTGCTTTTCGCCGCGGCATATTCCATCTGCTTAAAGCCGCAGTGTGGACATTCCACACTGACTTTAGCAGGCGACGGCTTGGCCACAGGTCGCGTTTTTGCGAAGGTGGATGCTTAGACGCGCGCGCCGAAAGCCGACTTGGCAGCAGGCGTGGCCGGCTCTTCGGTCCGAACAATCTCCGGGCGCGCCGCAGGAGCCGCACCTTTGCTGGAAGTGCTGCTGGTCACCTCGGATTTGCCGATGAAAGTAGCTCCTTCTTCGATCACGAGCCGCGCGGCTTTCAAGTCGCCCTGAAGCGTGCAACGGGATTTCAGCTCGCAACGTTCGCTCACCGTGATGTTCCCCTGGACCTTGCCGTACACCGTGATCGATTTCGTCTTGATCTCGCCGCGGATATCCGCGTTCTCGCCGATCGTCAGGACGCCCTCGGAATTGATTTCACCTTCGACTTTGCCGTCGATGAGCAATTCCTTTTGAAATTTGATGGAGCCTTTAATCTCGACGTCGCTCGAGAGAATGTCTTTGCCAGAATGTTCAGCCATATATTTTTGTGGATCGATTGTTGGTGGTGATGTGCGGGGTTGTTCGCGCTGAGCGAGCCCGTTGTTCTCATCAGCGCCCGCGCTGAGCGATCCTTCTCCGATCGACGAGAGGGGCTTCTGCGGGATGAATTTTTTCAGCACGCCGCATTATGGTAATAGCGAATGGCTCTGTCAATGGCTGACCGAGGGAAAGTCATCTTTTTCCGCGGAAAGCTGAACGCGAAATATTTTGCAGGCCCCGTTTTGATAGGCGAGCCGGAGGAATCGCGGGGCCTGGCTGGGGGTGCGGTCGAGCACACGGCCAAGCGGATTCGCGGACAGCGGAAGGTCGAGAAGAGCGGATGAATTAGCCAGCGTGCGATCCGCGTCATAGACCAGGACCCATTCGATTTTGCTCGTGAACAAAATTTCGCTCGCCATTTCCGCATCGGGCGAAATGAAAAAACGGGCGCTGCGTGCGATTCCATCCAGGCCCTCATGCGATGAACCCGCGCCCCCGGGCTGCCCCGACCAGTAGGCTACGCTCGGCGACAGCCACCACGGCGCGAGAAAAGCGGACGCGGTCGTGCCGGGCAGTGCGGCCGCGGCAGCCCGCCATTGCACGGCCTCCAACCGGCGTTGCAAGCGAAGTGAATTTTCAGACTCGTTAGGCCAGAGCCTGCCATCCCAATCCGAAAGAATGGGGAGCATCGAAGCGACGATTGCGACCGACGCGATGATGCGGCTCTTGATCACATCGAGCAGCGCGGGAAGGGCCAGGGCAAAAAGCGCGACGAAGAAATAAGCCCAGCGCGCCTGCCAGACGGTGAGAGCGAACGTCATGATCAAGAGCGCCGCGAGAAAAACAGGAATCGTCAAAGTTCTTCGAACGCCGATCCAGAGAAGAGCGGGCAACGGGATGAGGAGCAGCCCAGTCCAGTGAAGCCAGATTGGATCATCGAGAGGCACGTGCTTCAACTCGCCGATTGTCGCCGCCCAATTCGCGAGAATCGGATCGG
>JBEEHO010000205.1:0-11019 GCA_041167425.1 Verrucomicrobiota bacterium
ACCTGGAATTGCTTCACTTTATCGACGGGAACGGAATCGAGATATCCGTTTTGCATGGCCCAGAGAATCGCGACCTGATCCTCGACCGGGATGGGATTGTATTGGACCTGTTTGAAGAGCTCGACGATTCGCGCTCCGCGATCGAGACGCGCTTTGGTCGCCGCGTCGAGATCGGAGCCGAACTGCGCGAAGGCCGCCAACTCGCGGAACTGCGCGAGGTCCAATTTGATTTTGCCGGCCACCTGTTTGATCGCTTTGATCTGCGCGGCGGAACCGACGCGGCTAACCGAGAGACCGACCGAAATAGCCGGTCGCACACCTTGATAGAAAAGATCGGTCTCGAGATAAATCTGGCCGTCGGTAATCGAAATAACATTCGTCGGAATGTAAGCCGAGACGTCGCCGGCTTGCGTCTCGATGATCGGCAGCGCCGTGAGCGATCCGCCGCCGGCCTCCTCGGTCACGCGCGCGCTGCGTTCGAGTAACCGCGAGTGAAGATAAAAGACGTCGCCCGGGTACGCTTCACGGCCGGACGGGCGCTTCAGCACGAGCGAGACCTGCCGGTAGGCGACGGCGTGTTTCGATAAGTCGTCATAAATAATGAGAGCGTCCATGCCGTGGTCCATGAACCACTCACCCATCGCGGCACCGGCGAAGGGCGCGAGATATTGGTTCGTCGCCGTGTCGGAAGCCGGCGCGGAAATAATCGTCGTGTAAGGCATCGCGCCTTCCTTTTCGAGAATGGCGAGCGCGCGGGCCACGTTGGAATTTTTCTGACCAATCGCAACGTAGATGCAATAAAGAGGGCGATGGTCCTTCAGCCGTCCTTCTTCCGCCGCTTTGTTCAAGCGCGCCTGACTGATGATCGTGTCGATCGCGATCGTGGATTTCCCAGTTGCACGATCGCCAATGATCAGCTCACGCTGGCCGCGGCCAATCGGAATCATCGCGTCGATCGCCATGATGCCGGTCTGCACCGGCTGGCTCACGCTTTTTCGTTTGATCACGCCCGGCGCGATTTTTTCCAACGGATAGGAGACATCGGATTTGATCGGTCCCTTGCCATCGAGCGGTTGACCGAGCGTATTGACGACGCGGCCGAGCAGCGCCTTGCCCACGGGCACCTGCAAAAGTTTGCCGGTGGTCCGGGCTTCATCGCCTTCCATGACCTGCGTCGTGTCGCCGAGGAGGATCGCGCCCACTTCGGTTTCTTCGAGGTTCAACGCGAGCCCGAAGACACCGCTCGAAAATTCGATCATTTCATTGAGCATGACGTCGCTCAGGCCTTCGATGCGCGCGACACCGTCGCCGGTTTCGCGGACGATGCCGACGTTGCTTTTGCTCGTCGTGGTTTTAAGGCCGGCGATCTGAGTTTCGATTTCTTCGAGGATACTGCTCATAGATAGTTGAAGTTAAAGTTGCTGTTGAAGACGCTGCAGGCGATTGCGCACGCTGCTGTCCCACACATCGCTGCCGACGCGAATGCGCATTCCGCCAAGCAGCTCAGGATTCACGACGAACCGGGCGGCGAGGTCGCTCCCGTATTTCCGTTTCAGGTTCGCCACGATCTGCGCGCCCGCTTCCGGTGCGAGCACGGTTGCGGTCTCGATCGTCGCGCTCCGCTTCTCCACTTCGAGGCGCAGCAGGCGCTGATAGGCTTCGAGGACCTTGATGTAATTGCGCGGTTTCTTTTCGATCAACGATTTTACCAGCGACGCGATCCGGCTGCTATCGAGCCGGCCGTCAGTGTAACTCGCGCGCAGGAGTCCCTTCGAGAGCTGCCGCGTTTCTTTGTTGATCTTCATGGCCGCGTCAGACTAGGAGGCTACCTGCCGTGCCGCTTCTTCCTGCAAACGCTTTTGATCTTCCGCCGTCAGAACTTTGCCGGTGACTTTCGCCGTCGTGTCCACCACCAGACGCCCGAGCTCGCGCTTCAATTCCGTCATGGTGCGTTCGTGCTCGATCGCGCTCGCCTCGCGTGCTTTCGCCACGATTTGTTCCGCGGCCAGGATTGCTTCCTCCTGTTTTCGCTCGGCCAGATGGCCGGCGGCTTCGCGCGCGTCATCGATCATCTTTTGCGCCTGTGCATTCGCCTTTGCCAGAATTTCGGCATGGCGCTGCTCCGCTTCCGCGAGTTGCTGCTTGATCTTTTCCGCGTTCAGCAGGCCCTCGGCGATACGCTGCCGGCGTTCCTCCAGAACCTGGAGAATCGGCTTGTAAGCGAACTGGCGCAGAACCAGCGCCACGATTCCGAAGCTGATGACCTGTGAGAGGAAAATCTTCCAATCAAAGCCGAAAGTTTCCCCGGTTTCGCGGACCATGTCTCCCATGCTGGCGGCGGCAAGAATTGTGATGTTCATACGGCGTGGATCGGGCGAAAAAGTAGGCGCCCGAGCAGTTACTTCACGAGGAACAACGCGTAAAACACGATGGCTTCGGCAAAGGCGATGGCGAGAATCGCCTGCACCAGGATGGGTGTGGCCGCGCCGGGATTACGGCCGACCGCGGAAGCCGCGCCCATGCCGATGAGTCCTACGCCGACCGCCGCTCCAAGGGCTGCGAGACCAACGTGAAGGTTGCCGCCTATTTCTGCGAGTATTGGTTGTATCATATTTTTTATTTGGGTTTTCTCTCCAACGACCTCCGCGGGAACCACGGTCCGATCGTCGAAATTATCAGTGGTGCGCTTCGTGCCCCGGCTCGTGTTGCGCAATCAAAAGAGTAAACACGGCGGTCAACAGCATGAAGACCAATGCCTGCACGATTCCGACGAGCAACTCCATGAAATAAAACGGAATGGGAATCAGCCAGGCCAGTGACGGAACGATATGGCTCATCGATTCGAGCATGATTTCACCCGCGTAAATATTTCCGAATAAGCGGAAGCTGAGCGAGACCGGGCGAAACAAAATTGAAACGATTTCCAGCCAGCCGACGATAAAGAAAATGACGATCATCAGCACTTTTAACAGGCCGCTGGTTTCGCCCTTCGGACCGAAGAGATGCAAGATGAGGCCGCCGATGCCGTTGGCCTGGATCGCCCAAATAATCCAGCAAATGAAAAAGATCGAGGCCATCGCAAGGGTCAAATTCAGATCGGCATTCGCGCCGCGCAGAAGTGGGCGATCGATGTGGAAAGCACCGGTAGCGGCGGCGTGATGGCCCCAGCCGATGCTGCCGACGCCGGGCACGAGGCCGAACCAATTCAGAAACAAAATGAAAATGAAAATCGTCGCGAAAAACCAGAAGGTCTTCCTGACCAGCACCTGGCCGATGATGTTTTCCAGAAAGGTGTAGAGGCTTTCCACGAGCCACTCCCAAAAATTCTGCAAACCCGCCGGCACCGGCTTGAGCTTGCGCGTGGCGAGCTGCGCGCAGAGGAGAATTCCGGCGGCAACGATCCAAGTCACGACCATGGAGTTTGTCACCGCCAATTGGCCGACGTGGAAAAGAACATCCGGCTTGAGCGGCACGGACTCATGCTCTTCCATAGCTGTCGGCGCCGTTTCCGCCGCAACGGCAACGGTAGAGACTCCGCCAAAGGCGCAGAGCGCCAGCACGATCAGGATCAATGGTGAAAAACAACGCGGCATGGAGTTACGTTTGAATGCAGCAGCCCGATGTTTCCCGTAGGTGCGGCGCCGCGGAAGCAGTGCACACAACACAAGGGGCGCTTGCGTCGCGCATACAAAAGCGCTTTTTGCGGCGAGGGCAAGAAACTTTCCCGAAATTTGTCTACGCGTCGCGCGCGTGGAAGAGCGCGGGTTATTTTGCCGGAACTTGTTCGGGAAAGCTTTCTTCGATAACCGGGGCCGCCGGGCGTCGCACCCGCTCCTCCGCACCCGAAAGCGCGACCGCTTCGTCATAGTGAGTTTCGAGCTGACGAATCTGTTCTCGTTGCTCGAAATTCGCCGCGACGGACTCGCTCGCGAGCGCACCCATTTCGCGGAAGGCGAGCGGCGAACGGACGATGCTTTTCATGGACGAGGCCAGGGCTTCAAAATCCCTTTCCTCGACCAGCAATCCGCAGCGGCCGTGCTCGACCGCTTCGGGAATTCCTCCGTGCCGCGTCGCCAGAACCGCGAGACCCGTGGCCATTGCTTCCAGAATTGAATTCGGGATGCCTTCCTGATTTTGATCGGGTGGCGTTTCGCTCGGATGCAAAAAGAAATGGGAGGTGGCGTACAGCTCCATCAATTCCGCCTGGGAGAGGAACCCGCGAAAATGAACCTTGGCCGCAATCCCGAGTTCTTCGGCAAGTTCCTCCAGGTGAGATTGCAGAGGACCTTTGCCCGCAATGACCAGTTCGGCGTTGGGAAACTCCTTCTGAAAAATCGCAAAGGCGCAAAGTGAGGTCGCCACGCCTTTCTTCGGAATCAGGCGGCACGCCTGCATGAATCTCCACCGGCCGTTGGTGGGCGCGTCGCGGCGGACGAACGGGAATTCGTGCAACGGGACGCCGGTGCGATTGATGCGCAAACGTTCCGGCGGACATCCCAGGGTGAGCAGACGCTCGGCCAGCGATTTGGAGCGCGCGAGGATCAACGGCACCGCGTTGAACAAATTGCGCAGCTTCGGGCCGTAATCGCGAATATCTGTTTTCTGCGCGACGTCGGCGCCATGAAAGGAAACGACACAGGGCTTATGCCAGCGCTCGATGAACGGCAGCAGGTGCACGCCGGTGTGCCCAAAATAAATGTGCATCAGGTCCGCCCCTCGGCGGTCGAGGAGTCTCGAGAGCATCTGATACTCACCGCGATAAACGATCGGCGGCCTCCGCTTGACGAACTTCAACCAGCCGTGCCGGAGCGGATTGCTGTGCGGTTGCGGAATGAGCTCGATGTCGCGAAAAGGAAACATCTCGCTGTTCTGCAGCGCCTTGGTCATGACGAACGTCTCGTAATCATGAAGCGACCGAACCTGCCGGTAGATGTGGAGCATCTCCGGTTTGAGGAACGTCGTGCAGTAACTGGCTACAACTCTTTTGCCCATGAAAAAGAAACGCGATTGTCTGTTAGGTAACTGCAGTTGTCCATCTGTTATTCGCCAGCCATGACCTCGGCGGTCTCAGCGGGTGATGCATCGGGCAACGGCGCTGTTTCGCTGAAAAGCCATTGCTCGAGCCGTATCCGCAACTCCGCCAGCCCGTCGGATTCCTCGGCGGAAATGGCGATGATCTCGAGCGCGGGATAACGTTGTTGGAGCGCGCGCAAATTCTCGTCCGCATCGGGCAGATCCATTTTGTTCGCCACTACATACCAAGGCCTCGCGGAGAGTCGCGGATCGTAGAGATCGATTTCACGGCGCAAGTTCTGCAGATCTTCGATCGGATGCCGTCCTTCGCTCCCCGCGATGTCGAGAACGAAAAGCAAAACGCGGCAGCGCGTAATGTGGCGAAGAAAATCGTGACCGAGCCCGACGTTGCGGTGCGCTCCTTCAATCAGCCCGGGGATATCCGCGATAGAGGCACGGCGATAATCACCGGCGAATTCCACCACGCCGACGATGGGATGAAGCGTCGTGAACGGATAGGCCGCGACCTTTGGATGCGCCGCCGATAGTTTTCCGAGCAGGGTCGACTTGCCCGCGTTCGGATACCCCACCAGCGCGGCGTCGGCGATCGTCCGAAGCTCGAAGAGGAAGTGACCTTGTTCACCCTCCTCGCCTTCGGTGTATTGGACCGGGGCGCGATTGCGCGAGCTCTTAAAATGGACGTTGCCTTTGCCGCCCCCGCCGCCCTGGCAAAGAACGAATTCCTCGCCGTCATGCGTGAGGTCGGCGATCTGGAGCGGCGGCCTCTGAGTTCCGTCAGCGCCGGCCTCGGGAATTGGAGGAAGGTTGAGGCCGCGTTCGGCGTCAGTCGACGCTCCGCGGTCATGACCAGCGGCCGGTCCATCGTCGTCGTCATTGCGCGGGACCGGTGCTTCTGCTTGATAAACCACCGTTCCGACTGGCACTTTCACTACCTTCGGGGCAGCGGCGCGACCGTGTTTCTTTTTGCCCTGGCCATGAACGCCACTCCTGGCTTTGAGGATCGGCTCGTAGAAAAGATTCGAAAGATTATCGGTGTGGACATCCGCGCGAAGAATCACGTCGCCGCCGCGGCCACCGTCGCCGCCATCGGGACCTCCGCGCGGCACAAATTTCTCGCGGCGAAAACTGACGCAACCTCGGCCGCCGTTTCCAGCCTGGGCAAAAATCTTAATTCGATCGACAAACATAGGAGAAAATTTTCGCGCAGCTTCCGTGGAAAGAGTGCCATCGTCTTCGCCGCTTGTCATCCCGAGCCGCGCAGACGGCGAGGGACCTCACACCCGGTCTACGGTCCCACAAGCCCTGATCCGCGCCGCCGACAGTATCGGCTTCGTGGATCGCCAAGCGGTTTTAGCGTGCGGGTCCCTGCAACGGTGAGGTCCCTCGCCGTCTGCGCGGCTCGGGATGACATCGTGCGTGTGAGGACTTATTTTGGGCGCGATAACAGTAGCTCTTTGTAAAGAGCAACCGTTTCTTGCGCGATGGCGGGCCAGCCGAACTTTTCCTCCGCTCGTTTTCTCCCGGCGCGCCCGAACTTCTCACAAAGTTTCGGATCGGCGATCAATCGATTCACGGATGCCGCCAGATCTCGCGCGAATTTCTCCGGGTCTCTCGGTTCGAATGGGCTCTCGTCCATCTGATCGATCGGAACCAGGAAACCGGTCTCGCCATCGACCACCACTTCCTTGATTCCGCCAACAGCGGTCGCGACCACCGCCGTCTCGCACGCCATAGCTTCAAGATTAATGATGCCAAACGGCTCGTAGATGGAAGGACAGCAAAAAACCGCCGCGTGCGAATACAATTCGCGCACGGCTTGTTTGTCGACCATCTCGTCGATCCAAATAATCCCGGGTCGTTTCGCTTTCATCTTTTCCACCGCTTCTTTCATTTCCGCGCCGATCCCGGGTGTATCCGGCGCGCCGGCGCAAAGCACGATCTGGAAACCCGGCTCCATAAATTCGATCGCGCGGACCAGATGAATGATGCCCTTCTGGCGGGTGATGCGCCCGACAAAGAGCAGGAACGGTTTGCCGGTTTCGATCCCGTGCCTGGTGAGCGCCGCGGTAGAATCCGCCTTTCGATATTCCTCCAAATCGATGCCGTTGTAGATCACATGCAACCGCTCGGGCCGAACGTCGAAGAGCCGTTCCACATCCGCTTTGGTTTCGCGGGAAACGGCAATTACGGCATCCGCCATTTCCAGCGCTGTTTTCTCCAGCCAGACCGAAAAATCGTAGCCACCCCCGAGCTGTTCGCGTTTCCAGGGCCGAAGCGGCTCGAGGGAATGAACGGTGATGATGAGCGGAAGCCCGTAATTTATTTTCGCGAGAATTCCACCAAAGTGGCTGTACCAGGTGTGGCAATGCACGAGGTCCGCCTCGATCGCCGTCGTGTTGAAATTCGTGCAGCGCCGGATCGCGCCAAAGACCGAGCGCAACGGCTGGGGGCAGGTGAAGTCCGAGTCGTCGAGTTCAAATCCGCGGACGGAAAGATTTCCGTTCTCGAGTTTTTGATCGCCGAAACAACGCACCTCGATCGGCATGGTCTTGGCCAGTTCGCGCGAGAGATAATCGACGTGCACCCCTGCCCCGCCGTAAACGAGAGGCGGATATTCGTTCGTGAGAAAGAGCGCCTTCACCAGAGTTTCTCTAATCGCACACTCGCTGAAGCGCACGCAGATTTGCGGGCGATCTCGTCGCTCGCAATGGCCCGCAAGTGAGATTCCGGCAAAAATGCACTCAGCGCTTCACCTTCAGGAGCAACACCGGGATATCCACATTGTGCCGGACTTTATCGGCGGTGCTGCCATAAAGGAGATCGCTGATGAAGCGATGCCCATGCGTGCTCATGGCAATGAGCTCGACCGGGTGCGCGCGCGCCAGCTTGATAATTTCCTCGGCCGGTTCGCCCATCGCCAGGACGGAGGTCACGTCGAATCCCTCCGCCTGTAATTCGCGCTCGAGATTCTCGAGATACGCGCGGTCTTCCTTCATCTCTTCGCTCTCCCGCAATTTGAAGTTCTCGTAGTTCCGGGCAACCCAGCCATCGGCCACGTGCACCAGCATCAGCTTGGCATTTGTCAGCCGGGCCAGCGGCCGGATATGCTTGAGAATGGTTTGGTCGGTCTCGCCGTTTTCGACTGGGACCAGGATGGTTTTATACATGCGCGTTCAGGTGAGCCAATTCCGGAAAGTTTGCACGAGCAGCCAGGCGTTGAGCGAAGCGATCACCACGGCAATGAACCATGCGAGACATTTCACCGTTAGCCCATTCACAAATTCGCCCATTTTTAATTTGTCGCTCGTAAACATAACCAGCGGAAAAACAGCGAAGCTCAGCTGCAAACTCAAAACCACCTGACTGAGCACAAGCAAATTCGTGGTTCCTTTTTCGCCGGAGATGACGGTGACGATGATCGCGGGAATGATGGCGATCGCGCGTGTGATCAAACGCCGCAGCCACGGCCGAATCCGGATATTCAGGAATCCTTCCATCACGATCTGCCCGGCGAGAGTGCCGGTGAGCGTGGAGTTCTGTCCTGAAGCCAGCAGGGCCAGCGCGAAAAGCGTGCTCGCGCCGGTTACGCCCAGAAGAGGCGTGAGAAGTTTGTAGGCGTCCTGGATTTCCGCGACGTCGTTGCGACCACGAGTGTAAAAGGTCGCGGCGGACACAATCAGAATCGCGGCGTTAATGAAGAGCGCGAACATCAGGGCCAGGGTCGAATCGATCGTGGCGAACTTGATCGCTTCGCGTTTGCCGGCTGCATTCAATTCATACCGGCGCGTCTGCACGATGGAAGAATGGAGATAAAGGTTATGCGGCATCACGGTCGCGCCGAGAATCCCGATGGCGATGTAAAGCATGCCGGGATCGGTGATGATTTTCGCGGTGGGAACGAAGCCCTTCGCGATCCCCAGTAAATCAGGCCGGGAAACGATCAGCTCCCAGGCGAAACATCCGCCGATCACGGCGATGAGCGCCATGACCAGCGCCTCGATATAGCGGAACCCTTTGTTTTGGAGAAATAAGACAATGAGGACATCGAGCCCGGTAATGCACACCCCGACGAGAAGCGGCAGGCCAAAGAGCAGATTCAACGCGATGGCCGAGCCGATGATCTCCGCCAAATCGCAAGCCGCGATCGCCAGCTCGCAAGCCAGCCAGAGCAGGAAGGAAACGGGCCGGCTGTAATGGTCCCGGCAGGCTTGCGCCAGATCGCGGCCGGTAACGATCCCGAGTTTGAGCGAAAGCGCCTGGAGGAGAATGGCCATGAGATTGGAGATCATGACCACCGAGAGGAGCGTGAAATTGTATTTCGATCCGCCGGCCAGATCGGTGGCCCAGTTCCCCGGATCCATGTATCCCACCGCGACCAGGAAACCGGGACCGGCAAAGGCGAAGAGCTTGCGAAAAAAACCGGCGGACGATGGGACGACGAGGCTGCGATGAACCTCGGACAAGCTCGGCAGCGCCGGCCGCGAGTGGAAACCGGCCTCGGTATGGATGGGGCCGGAGTCCAAATTAGGCATGACTAATTTACTTATCTGTTACTATTAATCTGTCAACCCAAAATGATTTTTTTCTTGACCGAAGCCTGGCCTTGTTCGTTCTTGTCCGCGTGCCCGCGAAATTAAAGGCTTCCCGCAGTTCCGCCGCGGTGGAAGATTACCTCGAGCGCATTCTCGAACTGATCAACACCAAGGGCTACGCGCGCGTGGTGGATATCGCGACCAGCCTCGGCATCTCGCAGGCGAGCGTGACCAACATGGTGCAGCGACTCGATGGCGAGGGTCTCCTGAAATACGAGAAGTATCGCGGCCTCGTCCTGACCACCGCCGGTGAAACACTCGCGCGTAATATCGCGCGACGGCACCAGCTCCTGACGGATTTTCTGACGCTCCTCGGCGTTGATGAACGTGTGATCGAGCACGACGTCGAAGGCATGGAACACCACATCAGCCCTTCCACTTTGCGAGCCATCGAAGCCCTGACCGCGCAGCTCAAGCGCCGGCCCGCGTTGCTGGCGCAGTTGAGATAGCCACGCAGTTGTCCGCTCGGGTAGCGCGCGCGCTCCCCGGAGGCAGATTGGCACTCTTCAAACGCGTGGGGGCGTTGGCAAAAAGCTTTTCCCCGACGTGAGAATCTCGTCTAATCCGAGCGATGTCGCGTCGCCCGGAATTGCTCGTTCTCGCGATGGACATTGGGAGTTCGTCGACGCGGTCGGCGTTGTTCGAGGAACGGGGAGGAGCGTTAGCCGGCACGAACGTCAGCCGTGAATACAGCGTTCGTTACACGTCGAATGGCGGAGCTGAACTTTCGCCGATCCTGTTGCGCCGAGCGTCGATCGAATGTCTTCGCAAGACATTACACGCGCGGAGTGAATCGCCCGCCTTGCGAAACATTCCGATCGCAGCGCTGGGCGCCTCGGCGTTTTGGCACAGTTTGCTCGGGCTCGATCGCAACGGCCGGCCGATCACGCCGGTCTATACCTGGGCCGATTCGCGCTGCACCGAGGACGCGGTTCAGTTGCGCGAGGAATTCGACGAAAGAAAAATCCACGCGCGAACGGGCTGCATGCTGCGCGCCTCATTTTGGCCCGCAAAATTGCGCTGGCTTCATCGCACACAGCAACGTCTGTTCGAGCGCGTAGTTCGCTGGGTCTCACCCGCCGAATGGATCTTCGAGGAATTATTCGGCTCGCCGGGTTGCAGTCATTCGATGGCGAGCGCGACCGGCCTTTACGATCTCCGCAAGCAAAGTTGGGATGCTGCTTTGTGCGCATCGTGCCGGATCGAAGTCGCACAACTCGGCGCTCTAACCGGGACCGCGACGGGACGGGCAACGCGCAGGACTTTTCCGGAGTTGCGAGAAGCGAAGCTGTTCACCGCGATTGGGGATGGCGCGGCGGGAAATCTTGGATGCGGAGCCAATGTTGCCGGACGGATCGCCATCAACATTGGGACAAGTGCGGCGGTGCGCACG
>JBEEHO010000206.1:0-7863 GCA_041167425.1 Verrucomicrobiota bacterium
TCTCGATTGCAGTGGACGCCAGACCACGCTCGGAAATTTCTTCAAGCTCAAGAAATCGTACGATCACCTGCAAAAGTTTTCCATCTTCGCCCATTACGAGAACGTCGATCGTCCCTCCGGCATCGACGGCACCCTGATCCGCATGGTCCGTGGACTCGATCGCTGGTTCTGGATGATTCCGCTCACTCCCACGCGGATGAGCATTGGGGTGGTCATGGACACATCGACTTTCCGCGCGATGAAACTCACGCCTGAAGATGCACTGGAAAAATGTATCGACGAGCAACCGGAGATGGTGGCGCGCATGATAAACTCTGAGCGTGTTTCGCCGGTTTATTCCGCCGGCGACTATTCCTACCGGAACAGGAAGCTCCATGGCGATCGATGGTTGCTGGCGGGTGATGCCGCCGGCTTCATCGATCCGGTTTTCAGCAGTGGCGTCTTTCTCGCGATCATGTCCGCCGAAAAGGCGGCGGATTCGCTGGACGAAATTTTGCAGGACGAATCCGCCAAGCCGCGCCTTTTCCGGGAGTATTCGCGCCGCGTCAACCGCGTGATGGACATGTATCTCCGCTTCGTAAATTCCTGGTATAGCGGCAAGGGATTCATCGAAGTATTTCTCAATCCGACCGAGATGCTGCAGCTCGCTGCTGCCGTCAATGCCGTGCTGGCCGGCAATGAAGGCTCAAGGTTCGCCATCAAATGGCGGATGTGGATCTTTTATTTCTTCGTCCGGGCCCAGCGCTTTATCGCGTTCTCCCCACGGCTTTCGCTCGAGCCAAAAAAACGCGACACCGCCGCACCGATGTCGTCTTTGGAAGTCCATTGACGAAATGAGCCCCGGCTTCCCGATTCTGAATCGCCCGTCGATCATGGTTCTGGCCATGATCTTATTCGGCCTAACGAGTTGCCAGACCATCCGCCATCATTTCCTCGACCCATCGCGAGAATGGCAGGCCCGAAATGGCCAGCTTCTCTATCGCGGGAAAAAAACCACGCTGATCGGTGAGGTGCTCGTGCGTTTCTCGAAGGCGGGGGATCTGGAACTGACATTTACGAAGGGGCCCGGTTTCGCCCTCCTCGAAGTGCGGCAGGATGCAAACTTCGCCAGTGTGAAAGGTCCGCTAGCGCGCGGTGGCTGGTCCGGCCCGACGGCGCAGGCGCCGGCGCGATTGCGCGGATGGCTGCAATTGCGCGAGGCACTTATGTCTTCGGGCGAGAAAACATCCGTTCGTCATTCCTTCGGCGACGAAACTTTCATTTTCCGGTTTTGACCTTCGCGGGTTGAACCACGAGCGTCGCGGCTGCAGTCCCGACTTACCATGCGCCTTCATTCCCTTATCGCCGATCTCGTCACGCGGCGGCGCGGCTTGGTCTGGTCCGCGGTTGCGGTGATTTGCGCGCTGTCCGTCTACATCCTGGTCACCCGGATGAAGCTCGATAGCGAGGTGCTGAATCTTCTTCCGAGCGGCTTCGAATCGGTCGAAGGTCTGAAAGTTTACAATCGCGATTTCGCTCAGGTCCGGGAGCTCACTTTCGCGCTGGCCTGCCAGCCGGAAGATACCGATAAGCTGGAAGAGTTCGCACCGCAATTCGCGCAAAAACTGCGCGCCCAACCCTGGTGCCTTCGCGTGCTCTCCGGCGCGCCGATCGAGACTCCGGAGGGCATTCGCGACTTGCAATCGATCGCCGTTCCCCTGCTGCTGAATCTCGAGCCGGGCGCCTTCAATGAAACGCTGGCCCTTTTGCAGCCGGACAAAATCCGGGACCGCTTGCACCGCCTGCACTCAGAATTGGAAGCCGGTTCTCCGCGGCCTCAGATTGAATTGGGATTGGATCCGCTCGGTGTCATCGCACCGGCATTGAAACCTTTCGCCAGCAATGCGGCGATCGAAGAAGATCAGCCGCTGGCTTCTCCGGATCGCACCCTGCGTGTCTTTCTTACCGTTACGAATCAGGAGAGCATCGGCGCAGTCGAATGCCAGAAACTGATGCGCGAAGTGAAAGCGTTTCAAGAAAGCGCGCACCAGGGCTGGGACGGCGGGCCGCTTCAAATCCTGGTCACGGGCCGTTCCGCTTACGTCGCCGAAATCTCGCTCAGCATGCGCCACGACATCGTCGTCACTTTACTCGGCTCGATTCTTCTGGTCGGCGGAGTTTTCTACGTCGGCTTTCATCGCTGGCTGCCGTTGGTGGGGATGGGTCTCACGCTCTTGCTCTGCTGCCTGGTCGCACTCGCGGCCGGGCTTCTTATTTTTCACCAGCTCAATATGGTGACCATCGGGTTTTGCGCGATCCTGATCGGTCTCGGAGTCGACTTCGCCATTTTGATTTTTGGCCGCTATCAACAAGCGCGCGATGAAGGGATCGGCCACCCGGAGGCCGTGAGCGAAGCAATTCAGGGCCTGGGCAAAGCGGTTTTCTTTGGCGCCCTCACTACCGCGGTCGGCTTCATGGCCTTGATGCTGGCCGGATCCCAGGGGTTCACCCAGCTCGGAGTTTTGATTGCGCTCGGCATTACCTTTGCCGGCATTTTCATGATGACGGTGTTCTTTCTTTTTCTGCCGCGCCACAATCCGGTCTCGCGCCGGGATTGGATGTTTGCGCTCGTGAAAAATTACGTGCGCTGGACCGTCCGTCATCCCGCCAGAATGTTATGGATCTCCACGCCGGTCCTTCTGATTCTCACCGCCCTCGCGCTCTCGCCGAGGCCCCCCATTATTTTCGATGTGAGCACGCATTCGATGGAGCCAAAGCGGAGCGATGCCGGATACGCGCTCAAGACGATCATGGAAAAAATGCCGTCCCGCTGGGAACCGGTCATCGGCATCGTCCAGGCCGCGAACGCGCAACAGTTACACGATTACTGGCAGAAAGTGGCCGCGCATTGGGAGGAGCTGCAAGTCGCGGGCAAAATCAAAAGTTATTCCACGCCTGCAGCGCTCGCGTTCTCGCCGGCGCGACTGCAAGCGAACCGGCAGAAAATGGCGACAGCCGATCTCGCCGCCGCCCGCGATGCGCTCGAAGCCGCCGTCGCCGCGGAAGGTTTCAGCCGCGACACTTTTGAATCGGGCTTTGCTCTGCTCGATCAACTGCGTGCTGCGAGTTCGCCTTCATTCCAGTTGCCGGATTGGCGCGCCAAATTGCCGCAATCATCCGGCTGGTGGTTTCTGGTCGATCGCTATTTCGCCCATGAGCCACTGCTCACCACGGGATTCGTCACGACCAACGAGCCGGTCGCGACCCAGGAACAAAAAGAAATGCTGCACCGCGAGCTCCCGGTCGAAGGCGTGCCCATGGTCCTTTCCGGTTGGAGCTTCACTCTGACCGATCTGGTGCCGTGGTCGCACCGACAGCTCATTCTGATTAGCGCGCTGATGGCGGTATTCGACGCGACTTTGCTCGCGCTGCTTTATCGCGACTGGCGTTTGTGGCTGATCCAGGTCGCCACCCTCGCCATGGCGGTATGCGCCATGATCGCATCGATGAAACTGCTCCACATTCCGCTCAATCTTCTTAACGTGCTCGCGTTTCGGCTCGTCCTTGCCATCGGAGTGGACTACGGAATCTATGTGCTTCTGGTCTGGCAAAAAGCCCGGCAACTCGATCACGACGTCGCCGGCGTGGTGAAACCGGTAATTCTCGCGGGGCTGACTGCGATCTGCGGCTTCGGTTCCCTCGGCGCCGCCAATAACCCGACCCTGGCGGGGCTGGGATATGCGTGCGCGATTGGCTTGTTTTGGAGTCTGGCCGCGACGATCTTTTTCACTTTACCCGCAGCGGCGGCGGCTGAACCAAAGTCCTGGCGCGAAGAATCTTTGCGGCCCCGCGTCAAACAATCCGAACATGATTAGAAAACTCTTCCTCTCCCTCTGCCTCTGTTTCGTTGCCACCATCGCTTTCGCTGAGCCATTATCTCCGGCCGATTTGAAAGCGCTCCTCGGGCGCATCCGTGAGAAGCGCGCCGCCGCGCCCCAGGTCCAGGCGGATTTTCAGGAAGAAAAGAGCGTTCATCTGCTCAACAAACCGATTACCAGCTCGGGCAAGATCTGGTTCCAGGCGCCGAATAAATTCCGGCGCGAAGCAAAGGGCAACTCTCCCAGCATCACGGTGAGCGACGGACAGCAACTCTGGATTTATTATCCGAAATTCCAGTCGGCCGAGCACTACTCGTTAGGCAAACGCTCGCCCCTCGACGCCGGCATCGCCGCGATCACGGCAAGTTTGAATCTCGAAAACGTCGAGGCCACCTACCACATGACGGGCACGAAGGAGTCGGACGGTTATCAACTCCAGCTCGCGCCGCGCAACCCATCGATGAAGCGGTTCCTGCAAACGTTCAGCATTCGGATGAACAACGATTTGCAGGTCGTGCGCACCGAGATGTCGCAACCAAACGGGGACCGCATCGTCACGGCCTACTCCAACGAATCGCGCGCGCCAATTCCCGCGTCCACGTTTGCGTTCACGCCGCCCGCGGGAACGGACGTCACAACGCCGTTGGGGCGTTAGTCAAACTCCCTGCTCCTGATCTTGAGCAGGCGATAAGGAACAAACTCGCCGCTCGACAATCGCGGCGAAACCCTGCTACAAAAAAAGTCCCTCATGCGGTGTCGTTCCCCCATTGCGCTGTTCGCCATCGTGTTGCTGATGGCCACAATGGTCGCAGCCGATCCTCCCAAGGCATCCAACGTCACGGGAATTATTTCTCACATCAAGCGCGAGGCCATTCAATCGACGGCGATCGCTTCCGTCGGTTACAGCAAGAGGCTCCACGCTTTGGAAATCGAATTTAGAAATGGGGCGATCTATCGCTACCTCGACGTCGAATTGTCGGTTTACCATGACTTGATGAGCGCGCGATCGAAGGCGCGTTTCTATGATGAAAATGTCCGCGGCAAATATCAGCGGCTGCACGTCAGGCCTCCGGCCGAGTGAAGGCAAAGCGTGCCATTCCAAAACCGGCTCGACGCGAGATTTTTGTCCTCACGCCCGGAGAAAAAAAGATCATCGGCTTTGTCTTGATCGCGCTCCTTCTCGGCCTAACGACCAAACATTATCGCAACATGCGGCCGGCCAGATTACCGAAAGGCGAGCAAGAAATTCGCGCGCCCCGGTCGCCCAGGCCCGCCAGAGACGAAAGACATGACGTGTTGCGCAGACCCAACAGCACAATTTGGAAAGACAACCGCGGCAGTCCCATAGTATAAGAGTCCATTGTCAATGTCGTGATTCTCTGAACCGCCTCTTCCCATGTCTCTCATCTTCGAACGCGTTCTCACCGATGGTATCGCCGCAATTTCGTATCTGATCGGCGATGACGAGGAAGGCACCGCTGCCGTTATTGATCCACGACCGGACGTGGAGATCTACCTTGAACTCGCGCGGAAGAACGGCGTATCGATCACGCACATTTTCGAAACGCACATCCACGCTGATCTCGTCAGCGGTTCACGCGAGCTGGCGGATCGCACCGGGACGGCAAAAATTCACGCCAGCAGCGAAGGGGATGCGGAGTACGGCTTTGAAGTAAGCCCCGTTAAAGATGGCGACGAATTCAGATTCGGGGAGCTCGTCCTGACCGCCCGTCATTCACCCGGACACACTCCCGAGCACATTTGCTATGTCGCGGCCGATGACGAGCATTCGGATTTTCCGTGGGGCGTGTTTACCGGCGATTCCCTTTTCGTCAATTCCGCGGGGCGGCCGGACCTTCTTGGACGGGATGCCGACAAGCTCGCGTCCCAACTTTATGACACGCTCTGGGAGCTCTACGCCAAAATGGAGGACGGCGTGATCATTCACCCATCGCACGGAAGCGGGTCGCCCTGCGGCGCCGACATCGGGGATCGCCTCGAGAGCACGATCGGTTTCGAGAAACGCTTCAATCCCTATTACCAGCGCAAAGATCGCGCGGCTTTTGTCGATTACGCCCTCTCCACTCCACCGCCCGAGCCCACCTATTACAAGCGAATGAAAAAGGTGAACGCGGCCGGACCAGAAGTCCTGGGGCGCCTCCCGATTATTCCGGCATTGCCTCCAAAAATTTTTAGGGAACGAGTGGAAGCCCAGGACGTTCAGCTGGTGGATACGCGCGCCATGCTCGCCTTCGGTGGCGGACACATCGACCGCGCGCTTAATATCGCGGCATCCCCTATCCTATCCATTTGGGCCGGGTGGCTGCTCGACCCCTCCAAGCCGATTCTGCTGGTGCTCGAAAATGATGGCGACGTCGAAAAGGTGGCGCAGCTTTTCGTGCGCACGGGTTACACGAATTTCGCCGGATATCTGGTAGGCGGCATGAGAGCGTGGCAGAACGCCGGTTATCCACTGCGTGAGTTGCCCCAGATGACCGTCCACGAATTGCAAAACTCGCGAAACGGACTGCAGCTGCTCGACGTCCGCGGACCGGCCGAATGGAAGAACGGCCGCATCCCCGGCGCGAAACACATTTTTCTCCCGCAGCTCCAGAAGCGCTCGCACGAGCTGGAACGCGATCGGCCCGTGCTGGTTTATTGCGCGACCGGATATCGCGCGAGTCTCGCCGCGAGTATCCTTCAGCAGGAAGGCTTCTCCGATGTCCGGAATTTGCCAGGCAGCTTTCACGCATGGAAGGCGGCGAAGTTTCCCGTCGAGAAATGACACCAGACACTTCGCCCGCGGCGCCAAACGACGCGCCACTTTCATTGAATGGCTTGATCGTCCGCGAGCAGGAACCGCTCAACCTCGAGATGCCGTTCTCGACCCTGAGTGGTTTCACTACACCTAACGAATCGTTCTACGTCCGTTGTCATTTTCCCATTCCGGAGATTGCGGCCTCCGATTGGCGTCTCAAAGTTGAAGGAGAAGTCGAGAAACCGTTCGAGCTGGCTTACGAAGAATTGCTTCAGCTGGAATCGCGCACAATTTCCGCGACGCTGGAGTGTGCCGGCAACAATCGAATTTTCCTCGAGCCCAAAGTCAAGGGTGTGCAATGGGGCTTGGGCGCAGTTGGCAATGCTTCCTGGACGGGCGTGCCGCTTTCCGCCGTGCTCGATCGCGCCGGGCTGAAAGCGGGCGCGATGGAAGTGATCCTGGAAGGCGCGGACGAAGGCGAGATCGCTAATCCTCCGCGGCCCGCCGGAAAGATTCACTTCGCGCGCAGCCTTCCTTTGAGCAAGGCGCGGGACGACGTGCTCCTCGCGTATGAGATGAACGGCGAGAAGCTTTCGGCGTCACATGGATTTCCCCTGCGCGCCATCGTGCCAGGTTGGTACGCGGTGGCCTCGGTGAAATGGCTAAGGCGCATCATCGTCACCGACAAAGTCTTTGCCGGTTACTATCAATCGATCGATTACACCTATTGGGAGCGAACGGACGGCGGACTGCCCACCCTCAAGCCACTGGCGGAGCAACAGATCAAAGCCGAAATCTCGCGACCGGCGAGCGGCGAGGTTGTCGCGGCGAATTCCACGATCAGAATCCACGGCGCGGCCTGGTGTTGCGACGCGGAAATAACGGAGGTGGATATCAGCGTTGATTCCGGTGTGACTTGGAATTCTGCGCGTTTGTTGGATGACCCGGTGAAGAATGCCTGGCGCCTCTGGGAATATGACTGGCGGACGCCGGCCAGGCCCGGCCCGCAAACTCTCCTGGCTTGTGCCACTGACTCCCGGGGCCGCATCCAACCTTCCGGGCGCGATCAAGATCACGGCACTTACATGATCAATCATGTTTTGCCGATTCAGATCGAAATTCGCTGAACGCCCGCGTCTTGCCTCCGCGCCGCGATTCGACGTGGCTTGGTCTTCTACTCCTGCTGCAAGCGGACCAAAGCCTCGATCATCTCCGCACTGCGAGCCCGCATCTCCTTTCGATGGATGC
>JBEEHO010000207.1:0-2806 GCA_041167425.1 Verrucomicrobiota bacterium
AACCGACCGAAGGCTCCGCGAGGATCGCCGGCCACGACGTCGCGAACGAAAACGACGCCATCAAAGAGATGATCGGGTACATGTCGCAGAAGTTTTCGCTCTACGACGAGCTGACTGTGAATGAGAACCTGATCTTTTCCGGAA
This sequence comes from Verrucomicrobiota bacterium, assembly GCA_041167425.1. Classification (GTDB taxonomy): domain Bacteria; phylum Verrucomicrobiota; class Verrucomicrobiia; order Chthoniobacterales; family UBA10450; genus AV80. Next base: position 145 of record JBEEHO010000207.1, read on the forward strand.
AACTTTACAGCCTTCCGGACAAACGGCTAAAGCAGCGCCGTGATGAGCTGATCGCCATCACGCATCTCGAACCCTACCTCAACCGCCGCGCCGCGCTTCTTTCCGGCGGCTGGCGGCAGCGCCTCGCGATGGCTTGCGCCCTCATGCATCAGCCGACTGTGCTTTTTCTCGATGAACCGACGGCGGGCATCGATCCGGTCGCGCGCCGCGAATTGTGGGATTTGCTTTTCGAATTCGCGGGGCAGGGGATGACACTCTTCGTCACCACCCATTACATGGATGAAGCGGAGCGCTGCTCGCACGTCGGTTACATCTACATGGGCAAACTCATCGTGTGCGGCGAGCCGGACGACTTGAAGCAAATGCCTGAAGTCAGCCCGCCCGGCACGCGCCGGCTTGATGTGACCTGCGATCACGTCACGGTCGCCTTGCGCGCGATGCGGGAAGTGAGTGGCGTGCTCAGCGCGACGGTCTTCGGGCAATCGATGCACCTGCTCGTGGATGAAAGCGTCCAGCGCGCTGAGATCGACGCGAAGCTGCGCGGGGTGGGAATCGCGAGCCCAGAGATTCACGAGATCGGTCCGTCGCTCGAGGATGTTTTCGTTTCGCTCACCGCGAAACACGCCAGCGAAAATCAGCAGGGGCGGGCGGCATGAGATGAAAGCTCCAAAATCCAAGCTCCAAGCTCCAGAGAAGCACCAAGCCTCAAGCTCCAAATTGGTCGCGCCTGCGCGAGAAGTGTTTGGTCATTGGAATTTCTCTGGTGCTTGGATGTTGGAGCTTGGAGCTTTCGCGCGAAGCGCGACACCATGAAGCGCGCACCCTTTCGCGGCCTCGGTGCGATTTTATTCAAGGAATTCATCACGGTCCTGCGCGATCCGATGACGCTCTTCTTCATGCTCTTCCCGCCGCTGATCGAGATGATCGCGTTTGGCTACGCCCTTGATAACGACGTGAAGCACATGGGCATGGCGATCCTGAATGAAGATCGCACGGTCCAGAGCCGGCAATTCCTCGAGCGGTTCGTCAATACGGAAACATTCCGGATCGTCGGCGAAGTGCAAAACGTCGAAGAACTCGCGAGCGAGATCCGCAAAGGCCGCGCTTACGTCGGCCTGCACATTCCACCGCATTTCACCCGCGACCTGGGTGCGGGCCATCCCGCGCAGGTGCAGATGTTGATCGACGGATCGAACTCGACTACGGCGCTGCAAGCGCTTAACACCGCGCTCGGGATCGCCTTGACCCAATCAGTGGAAATGATGATGCGTGAAAGCGGGCGGCGCACCGTACCGGTCGAGATCCGGCCGCAGATGCTGTACAACCCCACGATGCGCAGCCCGAATTTTTTCGTGCCGGGCGTCATCGGCGTCGTGCTGCAAATCGGGACTACCTTTGCCACCGCGATGGCGGTGGTGCGCGAGCGCGAACGCGGCACGCTCGAGCAACTGCTCGTTAGTCCGCTCAGCCGCTGGGGTCTGATGCTGGGCAAGCTCGTACCCTACCTTTGCATCGGCATGCTGATGGCCGTCCTGCTTTTTGCCATCATGCGTTTCGTTTTCGCGGTGCCAATCGCCGGGAGCGTGGTCGCAATGATGCTGGCCACGCTTGTCTATGTTTTCGCCCTGCTCAGCCTCGGTTTGCTCGTGGCCACGAAAGCGGAGAACCAGATGCAGGCCTTGCAAATGTCGATGACCTTCATCATGCCGAGCGTGTTTTTCTCCGGCTTCATTTTCCCTCGCGAAACGATGCCCTGGATTTTCTACGCCATCGGCGCGCTCCTTCCGACCACCTATTTCATCGACCTGATGCGCGCCATCATTTTACGAGGCGCCAGCTTTCTCGAATACTGGCCCGCGCTCGCCATCATGTCCGTGATGGCCGTGCTGCTCTTCTGCGTCTGCGCCCTCCGCTTCCGGAAGAAGATCGGCTGACCGGTTACTCGTTAACGCGGATCGGTTACGCGGCCGATGAAGAGGCACGCGCCGCTGGGCACGTGTTGGATCGCGTAGAAAAAAGGCCGGTCGATTTTCACTTCGAGCGGCTCCGGCTTTTTGCCCGCAGCCGCGCCCACCGTCATTGCCACTGCGGTCGCCGCGGCGGCTTCGGTTCCTTCTTCATCGACGGCGATGAACGTTTTGTGGAAAACGGCGGAGATATACAGGTAATCGTCCGATTTGCGCGGCGCGAGCCGGTCGAAGTTGGCGGTGCCTGGCGGCTGATCGAAGGCGGTTCGCATTCCGAGATCTTGCAAGGTCGCTCCCAGATTCAAGGTCGGCGGTTCGAATTTGAATTTTGGCAGATGGAGTTTCACCTCCCTCCCGTCGAGTTTTGCGCACTCTGCCAGCATCGTGGCCGTAATTCTCTTTTCCAGGGCGGGAAGGCCCTTCACCTCATCCGGAAGGAGCACGAGGAATTGGAGCTCCCGATCGTTGTAGGGAACGGTGATCGCGGTGAAACCGTCGCGTTTCGCATATCCGTAGTAACTTACCCCGTTCATCGTCGGCACGTCGACGGTTTCGACTCCGCGGACATGGAACGGCTGTGGTGTCGTTGAGCCTTTTGCGAACGGCCTGGCCCATGGCGCCTTGAGGTAGATCGCATTCACGAGGGCGAGCCGAGTGCCGGCATTGAGCGCGCCCGCTGGAATGAGATCGCGAAT
>JBEEHO010000208.1:0-5155 GCA_041167425.1 Verrucomicrobiota bacterium
AGCACGCTCGCCTCCGAAGAAGATCGCGTGCGCCTGATCCTGGCGAACCGGATGGCCGAAATCCAGGCGACTCCCGGATTTCCTGATGCGAAAAAGGAAACAAAAATCGACACTGGCTACGGCGAAATAAAATTGGTGCAGAGAAGCGTGCCGGCGGGATTGAAGGACGAAAAGGATTTGGAAGTAAACGGGATTAATCTCGTGAGCTTGAGCGCGGAGTGGACCCGCGGTGGCATCGCCCAATCCAAGAAGATCGAATTCTATGTTTACCGGAATGGTTAGGCGCATCCGCCGGCGGGGATTCACGCTGCTCGAGATCATGCTCGCGGTGGCGATTCTCGGCCTGATGTCGCTGGCGATTTATCGCTTCGTCGCGACAAATCTCACCGTGCTGCGCGTTTCGTCGGAAGAAAATCTGGCCGAGGCGCAGTACTCCGGGCTGCTCAATTTGCTGACCGCGCAATGGCAAAGCCTGCCGGCCGCGGGGGCACTTACGGGCGAAGCATTCAAGCTTAACGATCGCCCGCGCGATGAGATCACCTGGGTTTGCAGCTCGGGGCCGGGACTGTTGACGCGCTACGCCGCGGGCGAGTTCCTGGTCAGCATGAGGCTCAAGCGAGTGAACGAGAGCAGCGACCGGATGGAGATCGGGTTCATGCGCAAACCGCGGGACACGGCGGAGGGCTCCTCTGAAGGCGAAACCTGGATCCCTTTGCTCAATGATGTGCGCACCCTAAAAATCGATTACTTCGATTCCCGGCTCAATGCCTGGGTGCCGAAATGGAGCGATACTTCGACCATGCCCCGACTCGTTAGGCTGGTCATCGGCCGGCCCGACCGTTCGACGCCGTGGCAAGCGGTGATCGCACTGGGCCGCACTCCGCTCTAATGGTTGCACCGCGCAAATCTTCAGTGGCGGCGATCTTTGACCGCACGCGAGCTGCCTCTGAATTTGGTTCGGCGGTCAGGGAACGCCGCTGCGGAAGACAAGGAGGGGCAGCCCTCATGCTTTCGCTCTGGGCGTTATTTTTGCTCAGCGCGATGGTGATTACCTGGGCGCTGGATATCGATTCGCACCTCATTTTTTCGGGCAACGCCTCTCGGAATCTCGAGGCGGTGGCAATGGCCTGCTCAGGCGCGGAGATCGCCATGCATCCCAACGTCAAACCAGGATCGCCGCTGCTGCATGGAAGCATCGGGCAGGGCAAAAAATTTCAGGCGCGGATCACAGGCGAGGCGGGACGACTCAATTTGAACTTCCTGTTGGCTGGAGAAAATCCGCAGCGTATCGAGCTGCTGCGAAAATATTTGGAAATAAAAGGTGTCGACTTGAATGAGCGCGACCGGATGATCGACTGCCTGCTCGACTGGGTCGATCCCGATAATTTAGAGCGGCTCAATGGGGCCGAAGAGGGGCCGGGTTACAAACCGCCGAACAAGCCGCTCACACGCATTGAGGAGGTGAAGCGGATAAAAGGCTGGGAGGATTTCACGTCGAGGGACGATTGGGATGCCGACTTCACGCTGAACACCCAGAGTGGGCTGATCGATCCGGTCTGGGCTTCGCGCGATGTTCTCCTGTCGTTGCCGGGAATGACGGAACCGTTCGTCGAACAATTTCTCACCCTCCGCCGCGGCCCGGACGGAATCGAAGGCACAGAGGACGACGCGGTGTTCAAGTCCCCGGACGAAGTCCTGATTGCGCTCGGCTATGGGCAACAGGTTAGACAACAACTTCTCGGTTTGATTGGTCTCAAGGATCCAACAATGCGTGTGGTGAGCGTCGGGCAATCCGGAGACGTCACGCGAACTGTGCGAATGGTGATTCGCAAAACAGGAAACTCTGTTCAATTAGTCCCCGGAACATGGAAGGAGCTTTAGTATCGAACCGGTATCGCAACCCATTTACTTAATTCCGGCCGGCAATGGCTGGAACATGGTGCGCTTGGCCCAGCACACCGGGACCTGGGAGGTGCGCGGTCTCGCGACGCTCGAGGAGGCGGGAAATATTCTGAAGCCGGGTGATGATTTCATTCTCGGCCTGCCGCTGGCGATCGTCCTCGCGCAGCGCCTGCGCCTGCCCACGATCGACCGCGAGGAGTTTGTCGAAATGGTCCGCATCCAGATCGAGAAGGCGATGCCTTACTCGACCGATGAGATGACGACTGACTCCGAGATTATTTCGCAAACAGAGGAGGGGAGCGTCATTTCCGCCGTGGCCGTTCATAACGAAAAACTTTCCGAGCTCGCGGCGCCACTTATTTCCCGCGACCTGATCCCAAGACAAGTAACGGTTTACGCCGCGCAACGGGCGACCACGCACGCTCCTCTCGGCTCCGCGCTTCTCGTTTATCCGGAAAACGAAGCGATCGTCTGCGCCATCGCCGAGGAAGGGAAGCTGAGCTTTACGCGCACCCTGGATAGCGCGGACCCGCTCCAGCTTCAGCGCGATCTGCCGCAGCTGGCCTTGAGCGCGGAGCTGCAGGGAATCAACACGGCGTTCCCGAAAATCCTCCTCGACGAAAGCCTCTATAATTTGCGCGAAACGGTGCAGGAGATTTTCGCCGGCTCCGCGGACTTGATCGCGGTGGAACTGCCACCGGCCGAGACTCGGTTGAATCTTCTGCCGGCCGCATGGCGGCAGCGCCGCGCTCAACTCGCCCGGCAGGGAGACTGGCGAAAGCGGCTGCTTTGGGCCGGCGGAGTTTACGGCGGCCTGATGTTTCTTTTCCTGGCTTATCTGCTGATCTTGAAAATGCAGCTCGGGCGTCTGGACCGCCGCATCGAGAAGGATGCGCCTCGAACGGAATTCGTTCGGGCCACGGATGCGAAATGGAGGGCCCTGGCTCCGGCGATCGATCCGCATTATTATCCCATCGAGGTGCTGGTGCATCTCTTTGACAGCCTGCCTTCCGCGGACGTGCGCATAACCAGCTTCAACCAATCGGCCCGGCAGATCTCGGTGGAAGGCGAAGCGAACTCCGCCGCGCTGGCGTACCAGTTTGCCGACAAGGTGAAAAAGAATCCCGAGTTGCAAACGTTTCAATTCGATATGGCGGCGCCGCGCATCTTGCCTAACGACCACGCTCAATTCCGCCTGGAGGGAAAACCACGATGACGACGCCGGCCTGGTATCAACGCATGAGTGCACGGGAACGCCGGCTCGCGTGGATCGTGGCAGGCGCGATCTTTCTCCTCATCAACCTCGTGGTCTGGAGCAAAATCTTCGACGCCGTCGGGCGTGCGCGAGCGGACGTGGCTTTGCGCCAGGCCGTTCGCAACGAGCAAACCATTTACATCAAGGACCGCGATCTTTGGGGTCGCCGCGACCAATGGTTGAAGCAGCGGCAGCCCTTGCTCAAGAGCGCGGTCGAGGCCTCCACTCTGCTCGACCAGATCAAACAAATCGCGGGCAAGCACAATGTCTTGATTGAAAATCCTGCGATTGGCGCCGGCGATACCACCGCGGATCACCAGTCGGTCTTTGCTTCCATCGAAACAAAAAGCCCGTGGCCGCCGCTGGTCCATTTTCTTTACGAGATCCAGCAACCGGAATCGTTTGTCGTCTTTGAAAGCGTGCAGCTTCAGATCGAGCCAACGGATCCCACGATGATGCGCGGCAAATTCAAAATCGCCCGCTGGTTCGCGCCACCGGGAAGATGAAGCTGCCCGGGTCCGGAGTTGAATGCCGGTAAATCTGGATAAGATTTAGCACCGGGATGAATTTGAAGCCACTTCCACTGCTGCTCGCAATCGGTCTTCCGCTTCGCCTGTGGGCCGCGGACGATTTGCCGAAGGCGTTTGGGTTCGACCGTTACCAGGCGATGATGGATCGTTCGCCTTTTGCGGTAGCGACCGCCGTCGCGGCGCCAGTAGTCGAGGCGAGTTTCGCGAAAGATCTTTATGTCGCGAATGCGGCGCGATCGAACAATGGCGACCTGGTTACGGTCGCTTCAAGTGCCGACAAGAATTTCAAAAAATACCTCACGACCGGCGTGCCGGTGGATGGATTCAGCATCTCCAACATTGAGTGGTCCGAGAAGGTCGGCGCCACCAAAGTGACGATTGCCAAGGACGGCCAGTTCGCCACGATCACTTTCAATCAGGCGCTCTTGAGCCAGCCGGCTGCTGCCGGCCAGAATCCGGTCCCGCAGCCTCAGCAGTATGTCCAGCCGCAAACCGGCCCGGGCATGACCGCGCCCAATCCGATGCCGGCCACCAATGCGGCGCCGCCGATGAATTTCCCCAGACCGATGCCAGTACCCTCGCTGCCGCAGCCGCCCGCGCGTGTGAGGGGAGTGATCCCGCGCAGCCCCAATGCGCCCGCGGCGCCGGTCAATCCGAATAGCACGCCGACGCCGGAGCTATAGCGCCGGCTCAACCCGTGTCGCACCGTTCGGCGCGGAAGGTTGACTTTACTGGCCCCAGTCGTCGTCCGCGGTATCGGGAATGCGGTCCGGCCCTGCCGAGAAAAGATCGTAGCCGTTCAAATTTCTTCGGCCCGGATTTCGGTAAATATATTCCGATCCCCACGCGTCTTTGGGCGTCTCTTCCATCAACCGCCTCCACGACGCGGGCATGGGTTCCGTGCTCGGTTTCGCCACCAGAGCTTTCAATCCCTGTTCGGTTGTCGGATAAAATCCATTCGAGCCGCTATAAGATAAAAGCATCGTCCTGATCATTTGAATATCAGCTTTGGTCTTGGTGCCCTTGGCCACGTCCAGGGCGGGAGCCATCTTGTAAATAGCCACGCTGAGGAGCACGCCGATGATCGCGACGACCAGCATGATTTCCAAAAGGGTGAATGCGCTCTGTCTGGTTTTCATACTTTTTAGCGGTCGGTCTGCAGCTGATAATCTGATTTATCCCAGAGATATTTCAATTGAATCTGGGTGGCGCGAATGGCCGAGGCCGGGGTCCCCGCGCCGGCGACGACGATCAGGTCGTTGGTGCCTACCTTCAGGCTGGTGGCCGGCACTAATTTTTGCGCCCGCAGCCAGCCGGTGTACTGAAATCGCATTTGCTTCACGAGGGAAGCGCTCTGGCCCCGATAAGCGGGATCGGCCAGATCCGGCAGCGTGATCGTAACCGCGCCCAGGCTCTCTCCATTCAGAAAAACTTCGGGCGGGGCGTCGATGTTCGGGCTTGCTACCTC
>JBEEHO010000209.1:0-3134 GCA_041167425.1 Verrucomicrobiota bacterium
AAACATCGACGGCCTGCATAGCCTTGCCGGCACCAGTCCTGAACGCCTGATAGAACTCCACGGCACTAACTCCCTGGTTGAATGTCAGAGCTGCCATCGGCGCAGTGATCCCGAGCCGCATTTCGAATACTTCCGTCTGCAGCGCAAGCCTCCGCTTTGCCAGTGTGGCGGATTTCTGAAACCAGCTACGATTAGCTTCGGCCAGAATCTTGATCCGAAAGAACTCGAGCGCGCGGGTAAAGCGGCGGCAGAGACCGATCTCGTAGTAGCCCTGGGCTCCACCTTGTCAGTCTATCCCGCTGCATCATTTCCGCTTCTCGCTGCAAAACGAGGCGTTCCTTACATCGTCATTAATCGCGGCGTCACCGACCATGACCATGACGGTTTTGTCTCGCTCCGCCTGGAAGGCGAAGTGGGCGACATTTTCCCAGAAGCGGTTGATGCGGCGCTGGCATAGCTATTTCCGAGACGCGTCCCCGGGGTCTGCGCGGAAGTAAGTTCCTGGAAGCGAATAAAAGACTCGCGTTGGGGACTGCGAAGCTGGCATGTTTCGCACAACCCATTTTCAAGATGCCTGCACCTCAACCGCCTAATGTCTTCTCACCGGAAGGCGCAATCGACCTTCATGTTTCGCCGGAGATGCGCGCTTCACTTCGCGCGATAATCGATCAGAAGCCGAAACGACTGGTGGTGGATCTTTCCCGCGTTCCGTATGTTGACAGTTCCGGGCTGGCTGTTTTGATCGGGGCAATGCAAAGCCTCGAACATGAGGGCGGCGTTTTCATGCTCGCCGGGGCGCGGGAGACAGTGCGCCTGATCCTGGAGAGCGCGCGACTCGATCAATACTTCCATTTGTTTCCCACGGTAGAAGCAGCTCTCGCCGCTCCCTAGTCCGGGCGAATGGCTTTCGTACAGTAATTATCTCAACCTATCGCCGGTGAAGCGGCAGTTGGGATGGAACGGCGACTTACCTTCTGCTGGACTTACAGAAGGGCTTCCTGCGATTGCTTGTTGATAATGGTGTAAGCCCGCAATGCCTTGTCCCACTGCGCCAGGTCGCGGATCGAGGGTTCTATGTAAAGAGTTATGCCGGGCAGGCGGCAGCCAGAAACCAGAAGCGAAAAACCGCTTTAATCAGACCTACCCAAAAAGCGGTTTGTGCTTGCGGTTGTTACGCGCTTTGTCGGGCTCTACTTTCATCAGAACGCCTGCTTCCGTGACATAGATCTTGTTCCATTTGCGGTCGGCTCCTTTTACCTCCGCGTAGTAGAAGAGAACACTGTTCTTCGTCTCCTTGACGACCTCCACCACCTTGCCGCCGGATGAGTTACTTTGGATCGTGGCCTGCACCGCAACCGGAACCTCGTTCCAGTTCACCCGGGCGCCCGCCGCCTTTTTCTTGTCTTTGGCCAGGGCTGAATCAGGGAGCGCGGCTGCCAGCAAGGCGATCGCGAGCAAATTCCTGGCAGTTGCCAGGGACCGGTGACGAGTGATGAGTGACATGTGAGGAGTGAACCGTTCGGTTGTTTCGAAGAGAAACACCGTCGGGACTGCTTCGTCGCGAAAAAGTTTAGATCACTTTGCGATTCGCCATCTGCGTTGGCATACCGCCGCGACCCAATAACGGACAGCGAATTTGCGCTCGCACCAATCAAACAGCCATTTCCGCGGAGCAGATTTCGCGTGCAATCCGGCGCGCGTCGCGCTCGAAAGAGCCGATGGTAAACATCGCGCAGGTGTTACGGTCGCTGAGATATTGCTCGACGAACGAATGCAGGCCGCCGCTTTGTTCGCATTGAGCGACGTGCACCAGCTGGTGCAGGAGCAACTCGCGGTCGCCCCACCGATCGGCGTGAATGATAATGCCGTGGCCAATGGCCACGCCGCGGCAAGCGGCCGTAATTATGCCGGTTCGCGCCGCGGCCTCAGCGAGCGCTTTGTGTTCAGGCAGTGGAATACGATCGACCACCAGCACTCTTACCCGCGAATAATCCTGAACGCCCACTCGACGCGCATCGGCGATCTGCGCGGCCCCCAGCGAGGCGCCGCGGGCGAGGATGAATTCCTCCTGTGCTTTTGCCCACTGAGAAGCAAGCGGGAGAAGGTGCTCGAATGTCTTTTGATCGATCATGGAGGTGGTGGGCCGGATTAGAACCTAGCAAGAGGCGTGCAAACCTCTGGCGAAGTAATCATTCGACCAGGCAAATGAAGGGACGGCGGGCCGTCAGGCCTAACGCTGGATATCGAACTTCGAGAGAAACAAAACGCCGGCCCGAAGGCCGGCGTTCAGTAATTACCACCCCTTGGTTTAGCGGCGGGACTCGTCGCGATAATCATTGCGACGATCATCGAGTCTCTCGTCATGACGGCGGTCCATGTTGTGGCGGCGATGTTCGCCGCGGATGTACTGGCCGTGAACCCAATGATGCCTCGACATGTGGCCGGGCACCCAAATCATTTCCGTATCACCGGCCCAATAACGCGGGCCGTGATTGTAAAATGGCCGGTCGCCAATCTGGATTTCGAGGCCAGCGGCCCGGGCGGCAGCAGGAAGAAGAATAGTCGTCGCAACAAGGGCGACGATCACAAGTTTGTTTTTAATCATACTCTCTTGCTTCGTGCGCAACCCTCCCAGCACATGGGTTTATTTTCGCACATTCCGGAATTTGCCAGCCGCCGGCAGCCGGGGCTACGGGATTCGGTAGGCTTCAACCAGGGCGACGCCGGTGGTATCGGCTTTGCCGCGAACGATCGCGGTGTAATTCCCGGGCGCGAGAAACGCGACGATGACTGATTCGCGGTCGTCAAAGGGCGCGAATTGGGTCGCAACCACCGCCTGCGGCTGTCCGTCTTTCCAGTTGTCGTTGAAACCGATGACCGTGCCGTTCCCGTCATGCAGCTCGATCGTGGGATCGAGCAGGGGATTGGTGATGCCGGAGTTCGTTAGCGTCGGGCCAATAGCGCGGAGCACCACGATCGGGTTTTCGCCGCTCCCGATGATGACACCGCCAATCATGGCGTTATCGCCTGCGCCGACGAAACCGCGCGTGCTGACGTTCGCGAGAGTGGAGCTCGTATTGGATTCGAGGTCGTAAACTTCCGCAACGCCGATGCCGCTGCTCCCGCCACTGGCA